>JAGRGH010000063.1 GCA_020445605.1 Chromatiales bacterium | reverse complement strand
CGAGCCGTCGGCCACGCCGTCGCCGAAACCGTCACCGATGCCGTTGCCGAAGAAAGGACCGTTGCCCCAGAAGGCATTGGCGGAGGTGGCGGCCAGGAGGGCGGCAGCTGCGATGATCTTTTTCATGGTGTATCTCCCAAAAGAGGTTTAGAGGTTGATTAGGTTTGGGACCACGAGGTCCATGGGTGAGCATTCTATTAGAATCGCCTAATATAAGCAATCCCTAATTTAGATATTTTTTGGGGAGGCCCAAGCCGGACTAGTGGGAGCCGGGGTGCCGGTCGCGGAAACCGATCTGGCTAGCGGCCGGGGCTCAGGCTGTCGCGAAGGCGCTGCAGCTGGTTTTTGTCCGTCATCGGATAGGTACGTAGCCATCTTTCCAGCGCGAAGTCCGGATCGAGTTCGCGAATCTCTTCAAGCTCCCAGGCTGCGTCCTCGGCATCACCCTGCTCATTCAGGACCGCGGCGAGGTAGACATGCGCCTCAACGTTCTGTGAATTGCGGGCGAGGGCCTGGCGTAGATTGATCGCCGCCTGCTCCAGATTGCCCAGGAAGAAATACGCGCGGCCGAGCAAGACGTAATAGAGATACCCGGCGTCGGGTCGAAGCCGGATCGCGGTACGCAGCAGGGAGATTGACCGTTGCGGACGACCGCGGTAGGTCTCGACGCCGCCCAGCAGGGCGTAGCCGTCGGCGAACGAGCGATGCAATTCCAGTGCGTGGCGTAGACGCGCGACTGCGTCGGTGTGCTCGCGCCGCTGTGCATGGACGTAGGCGATGACCCAGTCCACCTCGGCAATCTCCGGGTCAATGCCGGCCGCGGTACGGGCCGTAAGTTGCGCCTGTTCCAGTGCAGCGGCACTGTCGGTTACCCATTGGTTGCGAAAATCCGCGGCGAAAGTCAGCGCCAGTCCGGCGTAGGCACGCGCAAAATTAGGGTCAAGTTCGATTGCGCGCCGGTACAGTGCGCGTGCACGTTCATTGGCGTCCCGACCGCGTACCAGCAGATTTGCCTGCGCGCGCTGGAACAGCGCGTAGGCCTCGAGATTTCGAGTATAGTGCCGCGCCTGGCGTCGTAGTTCCGCTGCACTTACTTCGCGCGACAAGGCACGAGTGAGATCGGCGCTGATTTCGCCCTGCACCTCGAACAGATCCGTGATCGGTCGGTCGTAGCGCTGCGCCCAGATCTGAACACCATTTCGCGTATCGATCAGGCGGGCATGTACCTGCATGTGGTCTGCATTGCGTTGCACCGAACCGTTGACACTGTAACGTGCGGTGCCCCCAGGCCGTTCGGCGGATATGTCCCCGCTCAGAACCCACAGGCCGTCTACCCTTCCCAGGTCGGTCCTGAGGTCAGCCGTGAGGCCCCGCGCGAGGTCTTCCTGCGGCTGCTCGTCGATGAGGGCGCGAAAGGGTTCTATTTGAACCGTCGCCCCTGGGTCGATTTCGACCAGTGGTAGATCTTCCAGTTCGATGTCGCGGGTGGTGGGGTGGGAAAGCCAGACGTAAGCCGATCCGATCGACAGCACGATGGCTATTGCGGTCAACGCAGGAAAATGCAGTCGCCTCGATCGCGCGACGGGGCCTGGCATGGTCCGCGCGCTTGACTCGGCCGCCGGCTCCTGCCCCCCGGTGGCGGATTGCCCAACCGGGACCAGCAGCCGGTAACCGCGCTTGGGTATCGTTTCTACATAACTGGCGGCGCGCGCCGAATCCCCGAGCGCGCGCCGCAGTTTGGTGATCACCTGGGTCAGCACGTCATCGCTGACGATCAGACCGGGCCAGATCCTTTCGATGAGCGTCTCGCGTGTCAGTACGGTACCGGGACTTCGAGCCAGCTCCAGCAGTACGGCCACGGCCTTGGGCTCCAGACGTTTAATCCGGTCGCCACTACGCAGCTGATTCAGAACAGGGTCGAGATCCCAATCGCCGATCCTGATGGAGGCATCGACCGAGAGCGGGGCGTGTGGGGTTGCGGGCCCGGCGTGCGTGATCATGGCATCCGCCGGTTCGGCTGGCAGATCGCGTTTCGACTCAGGCTACGAACACGCATGCAGTCATCGTAGTGGTTGATTTTCTTCGTGGAAATGCTTTGTTCGGAAAAAGTTCGGAATTCCTTTCGGACATCACCGAGGGGATCCGTCAGTCTGTTCGGCACATTTCCCCTGACGAGATGACATTGGATGCCAAGACCACAGACTATGTCCGCCGCAATCGCAGGTCAGTTAATCACCGACGTGCACGGAGCGGAATCTGCCCGGCTGGCCGGCGTCTGGTGTGATCGTCGGCGAACTCGGCCGCACCCGGGCACCGCGCCTCGCCGGAACTGGCCGGACCCGGTAACCCCATGATTCCGCGCTCAGGCCAGGTTTCCCCCGTGGACCCGCGGCGTCGGCAGATCAACCGCTGGTTGCTGGCCGGTCTGCTTCTGGTCGGATCGCAGCCGACGCCGGCCGTCGCCCTGGTCCCCAGGCCCGCCAGACGCACACTGATGGTCGGTGCCGTGCAGATGGAAGCCAAGCTTGGTGATTTCGACGCCAATATGGCCCAGGCTGAACAATTGGTGCGCGAGGCAGCCGCGCGCGGAGCCCAGTGGATCGTGTTACCCGAGATGTTTACATCCGGCATCGGTTTTCACGAGAACATGCTTGGCACCATTCGTCCCTGGGATGGGGCTCCGCTGCAGATGTTGCAGCGCCTTGGGCGCGAGACCGGCGCGACCATCGGCGGGTCTTTTCTGGCGCGACACGGCGATGAGGTGCGCAACAGTTTCGCCCTGGTCTCGCCCGCGGGCGTGCTGGGTCGGCACGACAAGGACCACCCGACGTTCTGGGAGAACTGCTACTACCAGGGTGGCAGTGACGATGGGCTGATCGAGACCCCGATCGGCGTGGTTGGCTCGGCCCTGTGCTGGGAGTTGATCCGCTCGGCCACTGCGCGACGTCTGCGCGGAAGGGCTCGGCTGCTGTTGAGCGGCTCCGGCTGGTGGACTCTGCCTGACGATGCGCCGGATGACAGTCCCAACCGAACCCTCAACCTTCGCATGTTGCAACGTGCGCCCGTGGAGATGGCACGGATGCTGGGCGCCCCCGCGGTGCATGGCTCGCACGCGGGGCGACTTGAGGCCTACTTCAGCCCGGAATTACCGGACGTTCCCTACAACTCGAGATTCCAGGGCGAGACCATGATTGTTGACGCGAACGGCGGAATCCTGGCACGCCGCTCCCGCGAACAGGGTGCAGGTGTGATCACCGCGAGTATCGAGATCCCCGAGCAACCCGACCCAAGTCTCCCGATACCTGATCGTTTCTGGATACCCGGCGAGATGCCGGAGGAATGGAAGACTTCATGGACGCGCTGGTTCGCCAGTGGCGGCGATTATTATCGCGTCGTCACCCGACCCTATCTCCAGACTGGCGAGGTCGCGGACTACGAACCTCTCTATTTGCGTTGATGAACATACGAGGCCACCAAGTTGCCACGAGGAACCCGAAATGACCCGAGTCACCGTGATTCAGGAAGCGCCCGTCATGCTCGACCGCGTCGCCACCATCAGGAAGGCTGTGCAGCTGATCGCTCAGGCCGCAAGCGAAGGCGCGCAGTTTATCGTCTTTCCGGAGGCCTTCATTCCCGGCTATCCGGCCTGGATCTGGCGTCTGCGCCCAGGGAGCGACTGGGCGCTCAGCCAGGCCATTCACCAACGGTTACTCGACAATGCCGTAGAGGTGGATGGGCCGGATCTCGACCCGATCCGGCAGGCCTGCAGAGAGCACCACGTGATCGTGATGTGTGGTATTCATGAGCGCGACCCGGACGGCGGTCGCGCCACGCTATACAACAGCACCGTGACGATTTGCCATGAGGGCAAACTGATCGTTCATCACCGGAAACTGATGCCCACAAACCCCGAGCGGATGGTCTGGGGGTTTGGTGATGCGAGCGGGATGAAGGTCTTCGAGACGCCGCTTGGCCGGATTGGCAATCTGATCTGCTGGGAAAACTACATGCCGTTGGCACGGTATGCGCTCTACGCCCAGGGTGTCGAGATCTATGTCGCGCCTACCTACGACAGCGGCGATGGCTGGATCGGAACGCTACAACACATCGCACGCGAGGGACGTTGCTGGGTGGTCGGCGCAGGCAACGCGTTACGCGGTGCTGACATCCCGGCCGATCTGCCCGGGCGAGACCAGCTCTATGGGGATGACGAGGGGTGGGTGAATTCCGGCGACTCGGTCATCATTGCCCCGGGCGGAAAGATCATTGCGGGACCGTTACGTGACGAGCAGGGTCTGTTGAGCGCTGAAATTGATCCGGAGGCTGTCGGGATTGCCCGGCGGGACTTCGACGTAGTCGGGCATTACGCGCGGCCGGATATTTTCGACCTGCGGGTGAACACACAGGCTCAGCGGCCGGTACATTTCGATTGACTCCGTGTGGACCGGCGAATCGGGTATTGACCGCACGTGTTCGGGCTACCGTGACAAGTTGCCTTGAAGCGGGCTTCGTGGGTCTGGACCGGAACTCTCCACACACATCGCTAGCGGCCGCTGAGGCGCGCGAGGATCGGCCGAAACTCGCCGCCCTGCTTGTAGGCGCCGACCACCCAGCCGGAACCGTCACTGGAGCGGGTGTCGCTGCCATATAGAAGAAGGCTCGGCAACGCGGCCATGGAATCGGGCCGCATGCGCAGTTCGGCAATGCGCGAGCGCCGGGTTTCGGGGTCCAGCACCAGCCAGCTGTAACCGCGACCGTTTCGATCCCGGCCGGCGACGGCCGCGATCCGGGTTCCTCCATCCACGGGATAGAGTGCGGCCGGATAACTGCCGTCGAGCGGATGCATGGAGCCGGCGTCGCGCACCCGGGCCGGGGCGTCGCCCGCGCCGGGTTCGATCACATACATCCGTCCGGTGTGTGTCGTGAACGCGGAGCGCGCGCCGGAGAGTTCGGTCACGCCGACGATGCCATGCGAGCGGTCCGTCGGGTCGGGGTCGTAGTAGTCGAGTGGGGTTTCGCCGATCTCGTTCAGTTCTGCGTCGAACTCCACCAGCGTGCTGAGCCAAGCTTTCGAGCCCGAGCGGGTCACGCCCGGCGTGCGGCGCAGGCCCTTGACCTCGGTCTCGACCACGCGCGGCACGTAGGCGTGACCACGCGGGTCGACGACAAGATTGCGCGAGACGTGTCCGCCGATCGAGCCGACCCGTACCGATCGCGTTTCGCCAGTTCGTGGATCGAGGTGAACAAGGATGTGACCGAAGTAGCCCAGCGCATACAGCTCGCCAGCCCCGCCGGCCATCGCGACGATGCCGAACGGAAACGCGGCGAGGTGCTGCCACTCACCCGAATCCGGTTCCACGCGCCACAGGTGTGAGCCGTGCTCCGGTCCGCGGCTGCCGTCGGCGGCTTCGCCCTGTTCGTCGGTCGAGGCGAAGTACAGCCAGCCGTCCGTGCCCTCGACGAATTTCGTGTGGATCTTGTTCTGGCGAACGCCCGGCGTGTCGAGACCGGCCCTGCGCAGTTGGCTGACCACGTCGCCCCGCGCGGTGAATGCGCCACCCTGCGGATCGAGCGACCAGACCTCAGCCGAGGCGCCGTCGACATCGCCGGCGCTAACTGCGAACCAGATGTGGCCTTGCGCATCGCGACCGGTCGCGCCCCAGATGGCCTCGCCGCGTACCGCGGCCGGAAGTTCGACCTGTGTGAGGACGGGCGGCGGGTCGCCGGGCAGCGTGGGCAGATCGCTGGCGCGCGCGCCATGCGGGAAGCTGCTCAGCAGTGCGATGGCGCCGACCAGCGAACGGATTGAACGAGGATGAGCCACTGCGGCCGAACCGTTTGATCAAGATACAAGGACCAGAAGCTACCCCATCCGGAGCACGGACGCGACCGCAGCACGGGTTGCCGATGTGCCGGAGACCTCAACATTGTTCCGGCGTGGCAGGATAGGCCGATGCAGCTTCCGGTCCGAATCGCCCCATTCGTTCTTGCGCTGGCGCTGATCGGCGCCGCGGCGCACGCGGAAAGCCCGATCCAGGTCGATCCGCGGCTCGTTGCGGCCGATCTGTACATCGAGATTCAACAGGAGCCGGCACGCGGCGAACTGGAGTTCGCGCTTTCCGATCCCGCTCCCAATCGTGCCGGACGCTGGCCGGTGCGCGGGGCGATCCCGTTCCACCGCGGCGAACTGCGCAGCACCCGTCGGTTGCGCCTGACCACCACCGAGGGCGTGCCCGTCGACGTGCAGGGCTTCGCCACGGCGTACTGGCCGGACGGCTCGATCCGCTGGCTGTGCATCGATTTCGTGACGCCGGAAGGTCCGGCGCTCACGCGCGGCTATCGGTTCGAGTGGGGCCGCGCCGTGCCGTCGCTGGACGTCCCGACCGATGTGCAGGCGGGTCCCGACCGTGTGCGCGTGCCGACGGCGGCCGGACCCGTGGTGATTTCCCGTGATGAAGACCTGCTCGCTGGCGGTGCCGTCGGGCCGATTCGGGCGTTTGCCAGGATCGCGACCGATGGCACCGGAACGGGGGCTGCCGAACACCGGTTTACAGCGGAGTCCCTGAGCGTTCTGGAAACCGGCCCGGTGCAGGTCAGCGTGCGTGTGTCCGGCCACTATGGGGATGAACGTTCGGCGTTCTCAAAATTGCACTGGCGTTATCCGGCGAGCTTCGTGCTGCGCGTGTATCGGTCGATTGCACACGTCGAGGCGCAGCACGCGTTTGGATTCAACGGCGACGAATACCGCGACTTCGTTCAATCCTATGGTCTGAAGATGATCGGCGCCGGACCGCTCAGTGTCGGGGCCGATGCAAAGTCGATCGGGCTCGGTGCCGGCGATCGCGTCGTACAACACGACGCCCAGACCTGGAAGTCGATGCATCGTGAAGGCAGGCACCTGGACGGCTGGGCTGCGGGTGGCAGTACGCTCGCCGTCATTCGCGACGGCTGGCGCAACTGGCCGATTGCGTTTGCGCGTGACGCCGATCACTGGCGGGTCGAACTGCTCGGTGAATCCGATGGCCGGGCCCTGGATCTGCGCTACGAGGAAGCCGGCAATCCACCGCGACGAATGGTCCGCACGCAATCCATGGAGATCGGCGACCGGCTGACGACCGAGTACCTCAGCGAGGACGACAACATCACCCGTGGGCGGGCCGCCGGGCTGGTGCGCGTGCACGAGTTCGTGCTGCGTGCCGGCACGGATGCATCTGCGGCCGTTCCCGGCGCGGCCGCGCAGTTTCCGCTCGTGCCCGCGCTCGATCCGCAGCGCGTGCGATCCACGCGTGCACTCGGCGACATCGCCGTCTATGACCGGACGGAATACGAGGCGCAGCGGCGTTACTACGGCACCATGCTCGACATCCTGCCGGTCGCGCACGAGGCGCTCGGGCTGTACGGATTCGTCGATTGGGGCGACGTGCCCATGCTGGACGTCGATCCGCCGGATGGATTTCATCCGCTGTTTTCCGGCGGGTTCGGCTGGGTCAACGGCGAACGGGCGGTAGAAGCCTGGCCGTACCACTACGCGGCCGGCGGCGGTCGACGCTACTTCGACTTCGCGCGCGCGGCAGTGCACCACACGCTGGGAATCGATGCCGAACATCCGGGCGGCGACGATCTCGCGGGGTCGTTCCACCGGCACAATCAGGTCCACTGGCGGCACAACGAGATCAATACGCGCATGGGCGGTGCGCGTGGCTGGTATGCCTATTACTGGCTGAGCGGTGACCGCATGGTCGAGCAGATGCTCGGGTCCGTCGGGCCGGATTCACCCGCGCGCATTCAGCGGATCGACCTGCGCGAAGCAACGCCCAACCCCGTCGTCGGATACGACTACCAGGATTGCGCGGACCACACACTGGTGCACCTTGCATGGATCACCACCGGAGATCCGCGCTACGCGCGCGCGCATCCCGGGCTGGTTCGACTCTGGAAACACGCCGCGGAGGCGGGTGTCAGTACCGCGCGTACGGCCGTTCGAATGACCATCGAGGGCGACGAGCCGAAAGGCTTTGAACTCGATCCGTCGATCGGCCCGTTGAATCACTACTGGTTCACCTATGGATGCGATGACTTCCTGCTCGACTGGGCGGCGCTGGCGGGCGATGCGGCGGCAACGGATGCGTTGCTCGCGCTCGGGCGCAAGTTCTGGCTCGATCGCACGCCGGTGTTTCTGTACCAGTCGGCCGAGGCCCTGTACCTGGCACTTGCGGCGCTGACTGCAGATTCGCGTCTGCCGGCCCGGTTCTCTGCTCTGCGACACCAGCGGCGCGGACTCGGAATCGCCGGTCTCGCCGGACCAGACACCCGGACGGTCGATTCCGGTCAGGCGGGCTATCGCGATGGCGCGGACTGGGTGTCGCGGGGGGTATGGGTGTATGGAAAGAACGGCATTCAGATCAATGCCGCGGGGGCGCGTGAAACCTTGCTGCTCGCACGTGCGCAAGAGTTGTTCGAGCGTGGCGGGGCGCCGGTGCCGATTCCGATCGAGCGCAAGGCCGATGTTGTATTGCAGCTCGGCTTTGGCGGTTGTGATGCGCGCGAGTTCGCGGACGGCAATCGTCGCTATGAGAAATCGGCCGGATTTGGCTGGATCTCGGGCTTGGACCGGCTGACCGAACCCGGCGATTCATTGCCGGCGCGCGCGCGCGGATGCCGGCATTTGCGTCTGTGGGGACTGCATGGGTTTCGCATCACGCCGAAGCAGCCTGGTGACTACCTGATCGAAATCGGTGGCGCATACCGTCGGCATCCTGGTCGTGGCGATGTATTCGTAAACGATCGGCTGGTCGTTCCCGCCGCGGCGCTGGCGGACGACGAGGTCGAGTGGAACTGGGCCGGGCCGGTGGTGACGAACGCCGCCGGGAGTATCGATCTGAAGCTCTGGCAGGGCGAGGGCAGCAACAGCCGCGGTGAACCGCTGGATGTGCGGTTGAGTTACATCATCCTGCGTCGTGCGCCGGCCGCGACTGAACGCACCGGCGAAGTGGGGTCCAAATGATGATCCTGGCTGGCGGCTGGCGGCTGGCGGCTGGCGGCTGGCGGCTAGGTCGGCACCCGGCCGCGCGGGATGCAGCGACTGACCGGGAATTCGCTGGTTTCGATGCCCAGACACTGCACCAGCGCATCGATGTGTGGTTGCAGTTCCTCGCTGACCATCACGGCGAGCGCCCGTAGCGTGTCTTCCGGAATGTCGTACTCGATGATCGTCGACGTTCGATGCATGCCGAGTTCGGTCAGCGCCTGCATCTGCCTGTGTATCGGTTCCCATTGGATGTCGTCGAGAATCACGATGCGTGCACCTGCGCACAGCTCGCGCATATAGGGGTCGCTGAGCAATCCGTCGCGGGTGCCGAGTGGTCCGTCGATGTATAGGAAGTCCGGTGAGCAGGGCAGGAGTCCACGCACGCGGTCCATGTCGTAGTAGCCATCGCGCTCGCGAATCGCGACGTGATGAATGCAATCGGTGCGCAGTCCGCCGAGGTTCGCAATCATGTTGCCCGCTGCAACCCAGGCGGGATTTTCATCGGCCGCGACCAGAATTTTGTCGCATTTTGTGGCGTATTCCGATAAATAGATTGTGCTTCTGCCCGAGCCGAGTTCCAGCATGCATTCGGGGCGGAGCTGGTGCAGCATGGCCGCGAGCAATACCCACCAGGGGTGGCTCTTGGAGGTCCAGACCCGGGACGGCAGGGGGATCTGCGCGGTACCCGGTGGGCCAGGCGGGACAATAAACCCGCCGCGCGCGCTGCGCCGAAGTGCCGCAAACTGCCCGAGTTCGCGCGCCCAGCCCAGCCAGCTTCGCGGATTGAACGGGTTCATGGTCTAATCTCTCGCATTGGATGCTCCGGCCGCGATCTGTTGCTGACCGACGCATGATATTCCGTGGGGCTGTCCAGCCGCGAGATCGCTGGAACATCAAGTTGGCGCAACCTGCCAACCAATGACAGCTCGTTTCAGGTTTTGCTTGGCGTCAGAGCGCCAACCGTGATTGACTCTGCCCTGGTTTCAGACAAGTTCGTAAAAGTCGACTGGACATATCCGAATGGCTGAGGCTGGCGACGGCATTGAGGTGTTTCCCGGAGGATGGAGCTTTTCCGAGGATGTGGCCGAACGGTTCGACGACCACGTCGCTCGCTCCATCCCCCTGTATGAGCAGGGTCACGAGCTCATTGCGCGCATCTCGGACTATTTCCTGCCCACCGGATCGCTGTGCTACGAGCTGGGATGCTCGACCGGTCGACTGCTGGAGCGTCTCGGACGACGGCATGTATCGCGTGAGGTACGTTTCGTCGGCGTGGACAACCAGGCTGGCATGGTGGTGCGTGCTCGTAGCCGTTGCCAGAGTCTGGCTTCGGTCAAGGTCTTGCGAGGAGATTTGCGGGACCTGCAATTTGACACGAGTTCGCTCGTGATCAGTTACTACACTTGTCAGTTCGTTGACCCGGAACACAGGCTTTCCCTGTTTCAAAGCATCGCTCGCGCCTTGAGCAAGGGTGGGGCTTTCGTATTGTTTGAGAAGGTCCTCGCGCCCAGTGCGCGAGCCCAGGATGTGCTGAGCGGCGTCTATACGACATTCAAGCGCGAGCAGGGATACAGCGCGGACGAGATCATCGCCAAGGCCGAAAGCCTGCGCGGGGTGCTGCGTCCGCTGAGCATCGCCGAGAACCATCGGCTGTTGCGGCGGGCCGGTTTCCAGGAAATCGCGCCGATTTTCGGCTACGCCTGCTTCGCCGGGTTTTTGGCCATCCGCTAAGTCACAGGATTGGGTGCATGTTGGCGCTTTCGCACGACGTGGAAATTGCAGCACGGCACGCGGGACCGGGCATCCCCCAGAGTCGCGTGGAAAATCAGTCCATGGTTCTGGCGCCGGTTGCCGCTTCGTTCGGGCGAGAGGTGCAGGGCGTGGATCTCGCGCGAGCGGTTCCGCGCGGCATAAGGGCAAGACTTTCTCTAGCAGTTGCCGAGCACCAGGTGCTGGTCTTTCGCAACCAGACGCTGGACGCACGGCGCGCGCGAGAGATTGCCAGTTGGTTCGGCTCCGTTCGTGACGTACCCGGTACGCGATTCGATCGCCAGCCCGTCCGTGGCGTACGCACCATCAGCAACATTGATGTGAGTGGGCGCGTGCGGGCGACGCACCCCGACCCGTTCAGCCGAATCTGGCACGCGGACGGCGCCTGGATGAATCCACCCGCGCGCGCATCCGCCTTGTATGCGCAGCAGGTGCCGAGTTCAGGAGGCGAAACCGTATTCGCGGATATGTATGCCGCGACGGAAGCCCTGCATGACGACCGACGTGCCTCGATCCAACGTCTGCGGGTGATCCACCACGTCGACCTCGCGCGTGTGTTTCGTTTCGGGCGATCCGTCGTTGTTCCGAGCGGATTGCCCCTGGCCGTCAGGCTAAGACGCTGGCGGCGTTTTCTTCGAGCGATGCTGCCCGGTGGCGCCAGCGTGCACCCTGTGGTTCGCGTTTGTGCCGACACCGGGCGTGCAGCGGTCGTGCTCGGGGCCGACGCATGGCGCGTGCTTGGGATGTCCCGTCGTCGCGGCATGCTATTCGTGGAGCAACTGACCAGTGAACTGGTCGGCCTAGCGCCGCTCTACACGCATCGCTGGGGGTCGGGCGATCTCGTCATTTGGGATAATCGCAGCACGCTGCATCGTGTGCTCGATTACAACCCGCTCGACCGGCGCGTGATGTTGCATCTGGTCATGCTCGAGCCCTCGCACGCCTGAGTCACCGCAACCGCTCTGGATGGCGGCCTCCGTCCTGACAGACCCCGCGGGGTGTAATCGACCGCAGACGTGCTCACGCCAACTGGGGTATTTGCAGCACGCTCGCAGCGAACGTCCGAAACTCGGGGCTGGATTCCGGGACAAATCAATCTATGCTTTGCTTGCATCGGCGCCAGCGATTCGCGGGCGTCCCCCCGCAGCAAGTTCACACCAGTCAGGAGTCCACATGAACAAGTCCTTGCAAGCGTTAAGTCTGGCCGCCGCAGGAATATCGTCGCTGGCGGGTTGCATGACGGCCGGGTCGCCGCCGTCGACCGGGCCGATGTCGTTTTTCGTGACCAGTGCCGGACCCGGCAACGGTGGGGATCTGGGTGGTCTGGAGGGCGCCGATCGCCATTGTCAGTCGCTCGCGACGGCAGCCGGTGCCGCAGGGCGCACGTGGCGGGCCTATCTGAGTACGCAGGGTTCCAAGGGTCTGAACGACCCGAACGTGGTGCATGCCCGCGATCGAATCGGCGCCGGTCCGTGGTACAACGCCAAGGGCGTGCTGATCGCCCGCGACGTTGCTGATCTGCACTCGGCAAGCGCGAATCTGACCAAGGAAACCGCTCTCGACGAGACCGGCAAAGTCGTCAACGGGCGCAGCGAAAAGCCGAATCGCCACGACATCCTGACCGGTTCGCGACCCGACGGCACGGCGTTTGCCGGATCGCCGCCGTTCAGCGACATGACCTGCGGAAACTGGACGAAGGGTAGCGCCGATGGCGCCGCCATGGTGGGGCATCACGACCGGGTCGGACCGATCGACCACCCTTGGGCGATGTCGTGGAACTCCGCACATCACTCGCGCGGATGCTCCCAGGAGGCGCTGCGCAGCTCGGGCGGTGACGGCCTGTTCTACTGCTTCGCGGCGAAATAGTGGGGCGTTCCGTCGGCGCGAAAACGCGTGGCGCACGTGGCACAGGGACGTGCCGTTGCTCTGGCAGGCCGGAATGGCTTGATCAGAGATGCGTTGAGATTGGCTCCCCGGGACGGGCTCGAACCGCCGACCTAGTGATTAACAGTCACCCGCTCTACCGACTGAGCTACCGGGGAACAGCGAACGCGGCATCTTAGCGGCCGGCCCCGGCTTGGTCAACGCACGCAGCTGCCCGCGGATCGGCTGCGGCGCGCCGGGGCGCGGTTTCGGTGGGGCGTCGCTTCCTGCGTATCAGGTCCGGGTTTGACGGGTCCGACGGACGCCAATCAGCAGTGCGAGACCTGCGAGCAGACCGAGTGCGAGCGGCGCCAGGGCCGGCACCGGCCGCGGCTCGACGGGCGGCAGATCTTCACTGACGATGATCATGGACACGGCCGGGTTCGTCACGAACTGGCCGGCACCCACCAGCGACGCGGTCACGACCACCGTTTCATCGGGTTCGACCAACGGGTCGTCAATGGCCTGGATCGTGAAAGTCGCCATTTCAAGCGCACCCGGTGGCGCGCTGAATGTCAGCGGCGCGATCTGCCCGGGTGGCGAGACTCCAAGGCTGTTCTGATTGCTCATCGCATAATCAAAGCCCAGCGGTGTGGCGGTACCCAGCGCTGAAAATGCGATCTCGACCCCAGCGGCCGTTGCATTCGCGCTGTTGTCCACGACGACGGTGACGGTCGCGACCGTGCCGAGGGCTTCGAATAGCGTGGATTGGTCGACCGAGATGCTCACGCTGGCAATGCCGGAGCCGGCTTCATACGCGCCGATGTCGCAGTTCGCCACGCGCGCGGCACCGCGCTGGTCCTGTGCCGGACACGCGCCGCTGCCGTTATTGACGGCGACACTCCCTGCCTGCAGGGCGCGGGTTTGCGTATAACCGCCGTTGTTCGCCAGCGCGTTCAGCAGCGGGTCCACGCTGTCGCCGACACCGCCGCCGGTGTCCGCAAATCCGCAGGTCGCATCCGAGGAGATGTTGTTGCCGCCGTCGGTCACGCCGAAAAGCATCGCATCCAGACAGTTGCGGCTGCTGTTATAGGCGACGATGGAATCCTGAACGGTTACCGCGGCAATGGCGGCCAGGCTGTGTATGCCGTCGCCGCCGGCCGCGGAGTTCGCCGTGTTGTTCGCAATCGTTGAACTCGCAATCGTAGCCGTCAGCGCGCTGCCGTTGATGTAAACGCCGCCGCCATCCTGGGTTGCGGAATTGCCGCTCACCGTCGTGTTGCTCATCTGCAGAATCGCGCCCGTCACAGTGAACGAACGCAGATGAATGCCGCCGCCGCCACCCACGCCGACATTGGTCGCGCGATTGTTCGAAAACGTGCTGCCAGTGATCGACACGTCGACGACCTCGGCGAACAGTCCGCCGCCTTCGTCGGCCTCGTTGTCGTCGAATGTGCTGTCGCTGATCGTGAGGAAATTCTTTGACGCGCCTGGATTCTCGGTGAAATACAGTCCGCCGCCGCTCTGTGAACCAAAGTTGCCGCTGACCGTGCTGCTGGAAATCATCACGGTCTGGTTTTGCAATGAAGCGACGAAGATGCCGCCACCGTCGGCACCGTTGTTTTCTGTGATGCGGCTGTTGGTCACCGACAGGTTGCCAAGGCTGAAGATGCCGCCGCCGTCATTCGTTGCGGTATTCATGGAGATGATGGAGTCGAAAACATTGGCAATTCCGGTTTGTCCGCCATTTCGTCCGTTCGAAACACCCGCGCCGCGGGTTGCATTGTTGCCCGTAATGCTGCTCGAAAACAGATTCACCGTCGCGCCACTGCCGTGATTGAGGATCGCGCCGCCATCGGTTGCCATGTTGCCTGTGAACGAGCTGTCTACGATGAACGCGTCCGACGCGTTGAAGTTGTTGATTGCGCCGCCGTTGGCCGCGCTGTTTCCCGTGAACATGCCATTGACGACCACGAGTTGGGAGTTCGAACCTGCATTGTCGATGGCGCCACCGCCGTTAAAGGAATTCAGAGCGGTGGTAACGGTGTTCGTCATGAACGTGCTTGCGGAAACGGTAAACGCCCCACCAACGCCGTTGTAGATGGCCCCGCCGCTGACGATGGCGGTATTGCCCGTGAAAGTGCTTTCCGAGATCGTCGCTGTCGTGCCGTTCGCGCCGATCGCGCCGCCGTACTCGGCCTGATTGCCGGTGAACGTACTGCCCGTGACCGTGAGCGGGCTGAAGTTCGTCATGATTGCGCCACCGAACGGGAAGTCCGTCCCGACGGTTTCGACCGCCTGGTTGTCGTCGAACACGGTGTTGATCGCGATGACTTCTCCGCGGCTGACCACTGCCCCGCCGCATCCAGTGAACACGGTGAAACTGCAGGTGCCCGCGGCGCGGCCATGGCGAAATGCGATGTCCCGCAATGTGAGCTTCCCGGCCGCCTGGACCACCAAGAAGCGGAAATTCGGACCGCCGCTGCGGCTGAGTTCGCCGCCACGAAGGGTGATCTCGGACGTGATCTCGGGAAGTCCGGAACTGCCGGTGTCGAAAAAGACCGGGTCAGTGGGCGGAAACAGCGTCGAGCCATCCAGGTTGACGATCCCTGGCAGGAAGAGGGTGTCGGGTCCGCTGCCTGCCGGGCAGTCCGTGTGGACCTGCGCATCGGCATTCGCGTTGTCGATCGCCTCGACCAGCGAACACAGGCCGTTGGCGACTGCGTAGGGGTTGAGCGTTTCGAGGACGAAATCGACCGCGCTGGCCGTCGGAAGCTGTGCTGCGAACGCCATTGCGATGGCGATGGCGCTTGTTTTGCGGAAACCCATGGTTTTATGCCCCGATGGTGGAATTGCCATCTGGCGCCACCTGATGCGGACATGATCCGATTCCCAGGCCCGGATCTGTCATGCCGCCTGACTTGATGCGACCCGCCTGGAATACGGGTCACCGGACGCCCCTGAGCCGGGAAATTACCCCGCAGGGGCGTGGTTTTCAAGGACCGGAGCTGGGCAGGCCTGCGCAGCCGTGTAGCTTGCGTGAATCTCCGCTCGCCGGTATCTTAGCCGGCTTCCCGCAGGCGCGTAGCTCAGTTGGTTAGAGCACCACCTTGACATGGTGGGGGTCGTTGGTTCGAGTCCAATCGCGCCTACCAATTTTTTTCGCGGGCGCGAGTGGACGAGAGCCACCGGTTCGACAAAATCGCCGGGAGCGATTTTGAACGTGCGAAGCACGGCCCGAAGGGCGCAGGGCAGGGACAGCCCGGAGTAATCCAATCGCGCCTACCAAATTTTTTGCGGGCGCGAGTGGACGAGAACCACCGGTTCGACAAAATCGCCGTGAGCGTTCTTGAACGCACGTAGGGTGCGCACCGCGCACCGTTCCGCTGAACTGGCAATCCGCGTCCGTTACTGCAAGTGGCCTGTTGTGGGGGCCACCACTGAAGAGGTTCCCGATCATGCCCGTCATTACCCTTCCCGACGGTTCCCAGCGCTCGTTCGACTTGCCCGTGAGCGTGGCCGAGGTCGCGGCATCGATCGGCCCGGGCCTTGCCCGTGCCGCCTGGGCCGGCCGGGTGGACGGCCGCCTGGTCGATACAAGCCACCGGATTGACTCCGATGCGAGCCTAGCGATCGTCACCGCCCGTGACGAGGACGCCCTGGAACTCCTGCGTCACGACGCCGCGCATGTGATGGCGCAGGCCGTACAGGAGCTGTATCCGGGCACCCAGGTCACGATCGGTCCCGCGATCGAGGACGGGTTCTACTACGACTTCGCCCGCGACGAGAGTTTCACGCCCGAAGACCTCGATCGCATCGAGCAACGCATGGGCGAGATCGTCGACCGGGATCTGCCGATTCAGCGCGAGGTCTGGGACCGCGCCGAGGCCATGCGCGTGTTCGGCGGGATCGGCGAGGACTACAAGGTCGAGATCATCGACGAGATCATCCCGGAGGGCGAGGAGGTCTCGGTCTACCGGCAGGGCGAATGGTTCGACGTCTGCCGCGGGCCGCATCTGCCGTCCACGGGCAAGCTGCCCAAGGCGTTCAAGCTCATGAAGGTCGCCGGCGCGTACTGGCGCGGGGATTCACGCAATCCCATGCTCCAGCGCATCTACGGCACGGCCTGGCGCGACAAAAAGGAGCTCGCCGCGCATCTGCACAAGCTTGAAGAGGCCGAAAAGCGCGATCACCGCAAGCTCGGTCGCCGGCTGGACCTCTTCCACATGCAGGAAGAGGCGCCGGGCATGGTGTTCTGGCATGACCACGGCTGGCGAATCTACCTCCTGATCCAGGACTACATTCGCGACCGGCTGCGCGAGGCGGGCTATCTCGAAGTCCACACGCCGCAGGTCATCGACCGCTCGCTCTGGGAGCGTTCGGGCCACTGGGACAAGTTCCAGGAAATGATGTTCACCACGGCATCGGAAAACCGCGACTACGCGATCAAGCCGATGAACTGCCCGGCGCACATCCAGATCTTCAACCACGGCCTGCGCTCCTACCGCGACCTGCCGCTGCGGCTCGCGGAGTTCGGTTCCTGCCACCGTAACGAGCCGTCCGGCACCCTGCACGGTCTGATGCGGGTGCGAAATTTCGTGCAGGACGACGCCCACATCTTCTGCACCGAGGCCCAGATCGGCCCGGAAGTCTCCGCCTTCATGGATCTGTTGTACTCGGTCTACCGGGATTTCGGCTTCGAGGAGGTGCTGGTCAAGCTCTCCACGCGGCCGGCGCAGCGGGTGGGCGCGGACGAACTCTGGGACAAGGCCGAGGCGGCGCTCGAACAGTGCCTGAACGACAAGCGCCTAGCATTCGACCTGCAGCCGGGCGAAGGCGCGTTCTACGGGCCGAAGATCGAGTTCTCGCTGAAGGACTCGATCGGCCGGGTCTGGCAGCTCGGCACGATCCAGCTCGACTTCTCCATGCCCGGCCGGCTGGGGGCCGAGTACGTCGCCGAAGACAACACCCGGCAGGTGCCGGTGATGCTGCACCGGGCGATCCTCGGCTCGCTGGAACGGTTCATCGGCATCCTCGTCGAGCACCATGCCGGCGCGTTCCCGCCGTGGCTGGCGCCGGTGCAGGCGGTGGTCGCCTCGATCACCGACCGGCAGGCCGATTACGCCGAAATGGTCGCCAAACGCTTGTCTGAACGGGGTTTCCGGGTCGAGTCCGACTTGAGAAACGAGAAGATCGGCTTTAAAATCCGCGCCCACGCCATGGCCCGCGTCCCCTATCAGCTCATTGTCGGGGAGCGCGAGCAGAGCGAAGGCAGTGTTGCAGTACGCACCCGCGCCGGCGAGGATCTGGGTTCAATGCCCCTGGAGGCCTTTGCCGAACGGCTCGGCGCAGAAGTCGCCGGACGCAGCGCCCAGACCTGAGCACAGCCCCGTGGAGAGCCTGTCGTGCCGCGGCCGTGAAGGCCAGAGCGCGCGGGCTTTCTCGTTGTTTTTTGTCAGGAGATTGCGGATATCACGCAGAACAAAGAGACGCGGCTGAACGACGAGATCGACGCACCCGAGGTGCGCCTGATCGGAGCCGACGGAAGTCAGGTCGGAGTCGTTTCGATCGCAGAGGCCCTGCGCGTTGCCGAAGTGGCGGAACTCGACCTGGTCGAGATCGTGCCGACCGCGGAACCGCCGGTTTGCCGGGTCATGGACTTCGGCAAACACCAGTTCGACGAGAGCAAGAAGCGTCAGGCCCAGCGCCGTCGTCAGAAACAGATTCAGGTCAAGGAGGTCAAATTTCGCCCAGGCACGGACGAGGGCGACTACCAGATCAAGCTGCGCAATCTGCGCCGCTTCCTGGAGGCCGGGGATCGGGCCAAGATCACGGTCCGCTTTCGCGGCCGTGAAATGATGCACAAGGATCTGGGCATGAAGCAGATCGAGCGGGTCGAACACGACCTCGAGGATCTTGCAACGGTCGAGCAGCATGCGCGGCTCGAAGGCAGACAATTAGTCATGTTGCTGGCGCCCAAACGCGGCAAGAAATAGCCGGGCCAGAGACAGATACAGGAAGAAACGAAGATGCCAAAACTAAAGACCAATCGCGGGGCCGCCAAGCGCTTTCAGCGCAACGGTGCGGGCCGCTTCAAACGCGCTCAGTCGCATCGTCGACACATCCTTACGAAGAAGGACACCAAGCGCAAACGCCAACTGCGTTCGCCCTCACTGGTGAATCCATCGGATCATGAGCTGATCAAGCGCATGATGCCGTACGCCTGATCGCAGAGGAACGTCGTCATGTCACGAGTGAAGAAAGGCGTGACCGCGCATGCGCGGCACAAGAAGGTTCTCAAGCAGGCCCGCGGCTACTACGGTGCACGCAGCCGCTCATTCCGGATTGCGAAGCAGTCGGTCATCAAGGCCGGCCAGTACGCCTATCGCGACCGTCGCCAGCGCAAGCGCCAGTTCCGTGCGCTGTGGATCGTGCGCATCAACGCGGCGGCACGCGAGAACGGCCTGTCGTACAGTCGTCTGATGGACGGACTCAACAAGGCCGCGATCGAAATCGACCGCAAGGTGCTGGCCGATCTGGCCGTGTTCGACAAGGCTGGCTTCGCGCAGCTTGCCGAGCAGGCCAAGGCGAGCCTCGCGGCCGCAGCCTGACTCAGCGCGCCGGCGCCGTTCGCGGCGCCGGCGCGTTATAGCGCTGGCCAGCCTCCGCACGTCGGGCCGATAGGCCCGCCGCTGGCCGGATGTTTTTCTCCATCACCCGCGCGCCGCATTGGAATCGCTTGAAACGCTGACCGCCGAGGCCGAAGAAGCCATCGCCGCGGCCGCCGATCTGGCGGCGCTCGATGCCGTTCGCGTCGCGTATCTGGGCAAGAGTGGCGGTCTGACCGCGTTGCTCAAGTCGCTCGGCAGGCTTCCGCCCGAGGAGCGCCCGACCGCGGGCAGCGCGATCAACGCCGCCAAGCAGCGCGTCCAGGCAGCGTTGGACGCCCGACGCGACACGCTCGAAGGCGCGGCGATCAACGCACAGCTTGCCGCCGAATCGATCGATGTCACGCTGCCCGGGCGCGGCATGGACACCGGCGGATTGCATCCGGTCACGCGCACGCTCGAGCGCATCGAACTGCTGTTCCGGCAGATGGGGTTCGAGGTCGCCGAAGGCCCGGAGATCGAGGACGACCGGCACAACTTCGGCGCGCTGAACATCCCCGAGCATCACCCGGCGCGGGCGATGCACGACACCTTTTACGTCGATCAGCACACGCTGCTGCGCACGCATACCTCGCCGGTGCAGGTGCGCGTCATGGAATCGCGCAAGCCGCCGCTGAAGGTCATCGCCCCGGGTCGGGTGTACCGCTGCGATTCCGACGTGACGCACACGCCGATGTTCCATCAGCTCGAGGGCTTTCTTGTCGACGAGTCCGTGAGCATGGCGGACCTCAAGGGCGTTTTGCTGACCTTCCTGCGCGCGTTCTACGAGAAGGACCTATCGCTGCGGTTCCGGCCGTCTTTCTTTCCGTTCACCGAACCATCGGCGGAGGTCGACATGCAGTGCGTGCATTGCGACGGTGACGGGTGCCGGGTGTGCAAGCAGACCGGCTGGCTGGAGATCGGCGGCTGCGGCATGATCCATCCGAACGTCTTCAAGGCGGTCGGCATCGACCCGGAACGCTACACGGGTTACGCCTTCGGCATGGGCATCGAGCGCATGGCGATGCTCCGCTATGGAGTCGATGACCTGCGGCTGTTCTTCGAAAACGATCTGCGTTTTCTCGCGCAGTTCCGCTAGGCGTCCACCCGCATGCGTTTTTCGGAAACCTGGCTGCGTGAATGGGTCGATCCGCCGATCGACACCGAGGCACTGTGCGCTCGTCTGTCCATGGCCGGGCTCGAGGTCGATGCCGTGGATCCGGTCGCAGCGCCGTTCAGTGGCATCGTGGCCGGTCACATCCGGTCCATAGGTCCGCATCCGCAGGCGGATCGGCTGCGCATCTGCCAGATCGACGTGGGCGAGGCCGAGCCACTTGCCATCGTGACCAACGCGACGAACGTCGTCGAGGGCATGTGCGTTCCGGTCGCGCGGGTCGATGCGGTGCTGGCGGATGGCACGCGGATCAAACTCGCGAAACTGCGCGGCGTGGATTCCCCGGGCATGTTGTGCTCGGGTGTCGAGCTGGGAATTGCCGAGGAGTCCGCGGGCATCCTCGCGCTGCCCGCAAACATTGCACCCGGCACCGATGTTCGATCCGCGCTGGGGCTCGACGACCACTCGATCGAACTGGACCTGACGCCCAACCGCGCGGACTGCCTGGGCGTTGCCGGCATCGCGCGCGAGATCGGCGCGCTGACGGAATCACCGGTTCGTGAGGCTGCCGTGGCGGCGGTCGACGAAACGATTGCCGATCGTTTCGATGTCCGGGTCGACGCGAAGGCCGCCTGCCCGCGTTACCTGGGGCGGGTCGTGCGCGGGATCGATCCGCGCGCGCCGACGCCGCTGTGGATCACGGAGCGCCTGCGCCGCAGCGGACTGCGTTCGCTGGGCGCTGCGGTCGACGTCACGAACTATGTGTTGCTCGAACTCGGCCAGCCGATGCACGCGTTCGACCTCGGCAAGCTCGCCGGCGGCGTCGTCGTGCGGGCGGCGGGAGAGGGCGAGGCGCTGGAGTTGCTCAACGGCCAGTCGGTGAATCTGCGCCGCGGAACGCTGGTGATCGCCGATCACGCCCGGCCGCTCGCGTTGGCCGGTGTCATGGGCGGCGCCGGGTCGGCCGTCACGGATGCGACGACGGATGTCTTCCTGGAGTGTGCGTTTTTTGCACCCGAACACATCTCTGGTGTCGCACGCAGCTACGGGCTCGCGACGGACTCCTCGCACCGCTTCGAGCGTGGCGTGGATCCGGCGCTGCAACTGCGCGCGATGCAGCGTGCCACCGAACTGCTGACCACCATCGCCGGCGGTCGGGTGGGACCCATCGTGGAGGTTTCCTCGGCGGAGGCTGCCACACACGGCACCCCGATCGCGTTGCGCGCCGAGCGCATCGGCCGACTGCTCGGGATCGAGATTCCGGCGGACGCCGTGGTCGGCATCCTCGGGCGTCTGGGCATGCAGGTCGCAACCACAGCGACCGGCTGGAACGTGCGCGCGCCCTCATGGCGGTTCGACATCGCGATCGAGGCCGATCTGATCGAGGAGCTCGCCCGCGTGTACGGCTATGACCGGATACCCGCGGCGGAACGCACCACATTCAATGCCGCGGCCACGGCCGACGAAACCCGCCTTGACCTCGTTCGTGTCCGTCAGCGACTGATCGCGCGCGGTTGGCAGGAGGTTGTGACCTACAGCTTCGTCGCGCCGAAACTGCTCGCGCGTCTCGCGCCGGCGCTCGAGGCGGTGGAACTGGCCAACCCGCTGTCGGCGGAGATGTCGGTCATGCGCACCAGCCTGTTGCCGGGTCTGGTGTCGACTGCACAGTACAACCGCAACCGCCAGCAGGAACGCCTGCGCATCTTCGAAAGCGGGCTGTGCTTCCGGCGCGAAGCCGGGGCCATCGTGCAGTCGCCCATGCTGGGTGGGCTGCTGGCCGGCGCGGCCCTACCCGAGCAGTGGGCCGCAGCCGATACCGGCGCCGACGTCTTTGATCTCAAAGCCGAGGTCGAGGCCATTCTGGCATTTGCCGGCGGCGCTGCCGCCTACCGTTTCGAGCCGTGGACCGGACATGCCGCCCTGCACCCGGGGCGCACGGCGCGGATTCTGCGCGCGGCGGAACCGATTGGCTGGATCGGCACGCTGCACCCGGCGCTGGCCGGCGAACTCGATCTGCCGGGCGCCTGCGTCTTCGAATTCGAACTCGACCGACTCGCGCCGGGCCGCCGGCCTTCCTATGCGAGCCTGTCGAAATTTCCGGCCATCCGGCTGGATCTGGCCATGATCGTGCCGCGTGGCACGGCCTGGGAAGCACTGGCCGCAACGGTTCGCGCGACCGCGGGCAGCCGCCTGCAGGCGCTGAATCTGTTCGACGTCTATGCCGGGGACAAGATAGAAGTTGACAAAAAAAGTCTGGCTTTCAGCTTGATTTTACAGGATTTTTCGCGCACTCTTACCGATGACGACGTTGCCGCTGTCCGGGCTTCCGTGGTGGGGCGTTGTCGCGAAGAACACGGGGCGGAGTTGAGGGGGTAATCGTGGCGCTGACCAAGGCTAAGATGGCCGAACGGCTGTTCGACGAGCTTGGGCTGAACAAGCGCGAGGCCAAAGACATGGTCGAGGGTTTCTTCGAGGCCCTGCGCGGTGCGCTGGAAAGCGGCGACCAGATCAAGCTTTCAGGCTTCGGCAACTTCGAACTGCGTGACAAGAATCAGCGGCCCGGGCGCAATCCGAAGACAGGTGAAGAGATTCCGATCACGGCGCGGCGCGTCGTGACCTTCCGACCGGGGCAGAAACTCAAGGCGCGGTGCGAGGCATATGCTGGATCCGGGTCACGATAAAGACCTGCCGCCGATTCCCGGCAAGCGCTACTTCACCATCGGTGAAGTGAGCGAGCTGTGTCTGGTCAAGCCGCATGTGCTGCGTTACTGGGAACAGGAGTTTCCGCAGTTGCAGCCGGTCAAGCGGCGCGGCAACCGGCGCTATTACCAGCGCCATGACGTGCTGGTCATCCGCCAGATTCGCAGCCTGCTCTATGACCAGGGTTTCACGATCGGGGGCGCGCGTCAGCAACTCTCCGGTGACCGGGCCAAGACCGACCAGAACCGCAGCCAGCAGATCGTCCGCCAGCTCATTTCCGAGCTCGAAGACGTGCTGGAAATCCTCAAGCGCTAGAACGCCCTCTTGCGGTTACGCGCCGCATGCCATCACTGCCGCATTGCGGTACGATACGCGGCTCGTTCGATCGGGCGATCTTTCGGAGCGTAGCGCAGCCTGGTAGCGCACCACAATGGGGTTGTGGGGGTCGAGAGTTCGAATCTCTCCGCTCCGACCATTCGCCGCTTACGATCGTCCCGCTGTGATCGACTACTCCCGCGATCGTTCGCATTTCCGTGTTGAACCCGTTGAAATCGCAGCGCCTGCAAGCGTGGATGAATGTCGCGCGCTGGTTGCACGCGCACGTGAATCGGGTCTCGGCGTAACCGCACGCGGTGGCGGCACCGGGCTGGCCGGGCAGGCACTTGGCGACGGCCTTATCGTCGATCTCTCCCGACACTTCACCGGCATATCCGCCTACGACGCCGAAACCGGCCTGATTCGCGCCGAGTCCGGTGTTACGCCGGCTGCGCTGGCCCGCGCACTCGAACCCTGCGCACGCGCGTTTGCGCCCTATCCATCAACGGGTGCGGTCTGCACGCTCGGCGGCATGTTCGCGAACAATGCCTGGGGCGTGAACGCACCGTGTTTCGGGGCCACGGTGGACCACGTCGAATCGGTGGAGGTTGTACTCGCGGACGGCACGGCTCGCGAGTTCGGCCCGGTGGATCCTTGCTCCGCGAAAGCATCTTCGCTGGAGCGGACGGTCTTTGAACGGATCGACGCCCAGCGGGCGTTGATCCTTGCGGCGTATCCGCCTCCAGCCATTCCGAACAACGCCGGCTACGCGCTCGATCGCATCGCGCGCGGGCGGCCGTGGGTCGCCGATGCCGCCCCGTTCAATCTGGCGCGGCTTCTGGCCGGTTCCGAGGGCACGCTGGCGCTCGTGACCGCACTGACGCTACGCACCGTCCCGGCCGCGAAACAGCGATTTGCACGTGTGCTGCGTTTTGACTCGGCAAGCGACGCGGTCGCTGCCGTACCCGGACTGCTCACTGCGGCAACGATCGCGCTGGAAATGCTGGATGCCTCAGTGCTCGCTGCGTGGGCACAAACCAACGCCGGGACCACGCCGCCATGGGCCGAACATGCCGGTGGTGCGCTGCTGATTCAGGAACTGGACCCGGATGCGACGGAGAGTCTCCCGCCGCCCGTTCGCGAGTCAATCACGTTGCGGGATGCCGAGGTCGAAGCGGCCTGGACCCTGCGCCGCACGGCGCTTGAAAGTGTCTCCGCCATCGCCCGGTCCGATGGCCGAAAACCCGTTTCGGGGTTTGAAGATACGGCCGTGCCCATCGCGCGACTGCCGGAATACACGCGGGCGTTTCTCGACCTGCTGGCAGCCGAAGGGCTCGACTGCGTCGTCTACGGCTCGGCCGGGATGGGTGTGCTGTATTTTCGGCCGTTCCTGAATCTCGACGATCGAAGTGACCGCCAGCGGTTTGATCGTCTGCAACGCGCGCAGGCTGAACTCGTGTGGTCGTTTGGCGGAACCGTCACCGCCAAGCACGGCGACGGTCGCCTGCGTTCACATCTGCTGCGTGACCAGTATCCGGCGGATGTGATTTCGATCTGGCGGGACATCAAGCGGCTGTTTGATCCGCACGGCGTCTTTACTGCGGGCTTTCTCGCCGGTTGTGATCCGGAAAATCATTGATGTGCCAGCCAGAAGTCCAGACCCTGTGCGTTCAGGCCGGCATCCATCGCCAGCACCTGTTTGATCTGCGCGGCGTCCAGCGTGCAGCCGATGTCGCGCAGCTGCGCGGTCCAGGTTTCCAGCAAGGCATCGCGGATGCGCTCCATGCGTGGAACCGCATCCACGAGTTTTCGTGCGATCTCCGCATGTTCGCGAACGCTGGCGCGCAGCTGGTTCGCTGCGGCCGGTATATCGTCGACCGCGCCGAAATGCGTCAGCAACATGCGTGAAGGCGAAAGCGCCAGCATGTGGTCGATCGTTCGCTCCCATGCGTCCGGATCAAACTGCACCGGGGTGGTGGTCGCCAACAGCACGCGTCCACGCGGGCCGGCGAGTTCGTCGTAGTGCAGGCCGAAGGTATCGCCGGTGAACAGCGAGCGACTGGCGGCGTCCCAGACGCAGTAGTGATGCCGCGCGTGGCCCGGTGTGTCCATGCACATCAGTGTGCGGCCGGCGAGATCGACTGTGAATCCATCCGGTGCCTCGACGACCCGTTCGGCCGGCACCGGCGGCAGTTCGCCAAAGCGGGCCTCGAATCCGTCGGCGCCGTACACGGCCTTCACGCCGTCGATCAGCTTCGTCGGGTCGACCAGGTGTCGCGCACCGCGCGGATGCACTACGAGCTCGGCGTTCGGGCACTCGCGCATCAGCACGCCCGCGCCGCCGGCGTGATCCAGATGCACATGGGTCGGCATCACGTAGCGAACATCGCCCGCACCGAGACCGGCGGCTTCCAGTGCGACGAGAATTCGCGGCAGGCTCAGCGCCGTGCCGGTGTCGACGAGGGCGCCGACTCCTTCATGCGCGATGAGGTAGCAGGCCGTGCTGCCGGGCCGTTCGTAGCCGGTGTCGATGCGTGTGATGCCGTCACCGAGCGATTCGAGAAAGTCCCCTGTCATGCGCGGAGTGTACGACGGTCGTCGACCGTGGGCACGGCCAGTCCGCCGCGGTGACCGGTGGGTGGTCGGCGCCAGACCGGCGAGGCGGTTGCCGGATATTGGTTCACGGGCTACGATCCCTCGATCGGTCGTACATTGCGGACAGGAGAACAGGATGAAACGGTTCATTTTCGCTTTTTTGCTTGCCGTGCTCGCGCCCGGGGTCTGGGCTGCGGCGACCTATACCTACACCGGCCCGACCTACGCCAGCGCCGCCATCATCAACTACACACCGGCCTGCGGCGGGGGCGATTGCCAGAACTACCTCACGACCATGCGGATCGCCGGAAGCTTCACGACGGCGGTGCCGCTGGCGCCGAATCTGGCGGCCGCCGATATCCGCGCACAGCTGACAAGCTGGTCGTTTTCCGACGGACTCAAGACCATAGCCAGCACGGACCCGAATGCGCGACTTTTCCAGTTCCAGGTCCACACGGACCCGGGCGGGAACATCACAGGCTCGACGATCTCCTTACAACTGTGGCAAACCGGGAGTGCCCCGCATGCCGTGAACGACCGCTACGGCGATATCGCGGTTCTAACAGGGTCGGGCGTCGCCAATCACAACGCAACCTGCCTCGGCGTCGGCGTTCCACCGGCCGGCGACGCTGACAGCTGTACGATGGGAACCGGGTTCCCCGCTGAAACGAGTTCGGCGTATCTGAGTGTCCCGGGCACTTGGGCATTTATGCTCGAACCCAATCACGTGCCGACGCTCTCTGCCTGGGGCGTGGTGGCGCTCGGCGCACTGTTGGGCCTCGCAGGTTTCTCGACACGTCGTCGCGGTTAATTCGCAAGGGGCGCTGGCACGGCCCACCACGATCAATCGTGTTGGCTCGCGCAACCGGCCCGGTTGTGGCGAGAGCGAGAATTCAGTAGGGTCCGGGGCGAAGATAGCCTGAACGGCGCGCGCGGGGCCGGGGTCGGTGCGCTTTGGTGTGTCGGGTCCGGCTCTGGCACGGCGCCTTGCGACAGGTAATCGTTGCCGCGCATGTACCGACACACGGGAGACTGCCCCATGAAACGCATCCTCGCACTGGCCGTATTGAGCCTTGCCTTCTTCGCACCCGGGGCATGGGCCGTGACGACCTACACGTACGTCAGCCCAAGCTATGACACCATCACGAACTACACGCCTGCCTGTGGTGGTGGCGACTGTCAGAACTACCTGCCGGGCATGAACCTCTCGGGCAGCGTGAAAATGACAGCACCACCGGCGCCGAATCTGGTCGGCGCCGACATTACACCGCAGGTCGTCTCGTGGTCATTCAGCGATGGTCTGAAGACCATCCGCAGTTCGGATGCCAGTGCACGGCTCGAGAGCCCGTTCATCGTCTGGACGGACGCCGAAGGGAATATTCTAGCGATGGATTTTCAGGTACAGGCCTGGCAGACCGGGGCAGGTCCGCACATGGCCGGTGACCGGTACGGGATCATCAGTTCGTTCTTTATTTCCACGTTCGTTCTCCACAATGGAACGTGCTCCACGGTTGGAGTCTCCGGCGCCGGAGATGCCGATTCCTGTATTGGCGATACGTTCCTCCCCGACGAACGCAGCGAGGCGACATCCGAACTGGGCGTCTGGACAGCGTTTCCGCACCAAGTTCCCGCGCTTGCTGCCTGGGGTGTGCTTGCACTTGGGGCGCTGCTGGGCATCGTCGGATTTTCCGCGCGCCGCCGCAGCTGAATTCTCAACTCGTGTGACGGAGGCGCGGCCGGAACGGGCCGCGCCCGCATGGCTGTGTTCCAGGACGTGAACGGCATGGTACGGCCGTAACGACCCGTCTCAGGTCCGCGTGACATAATCTTAAGATTGCCGCCACGCCCGCCAAACCTGTGCTGTTGGATTTCGAACAAACGCCGGCCGCCGCGCGTGTGTTGGACCAGATCGGCCGGACCGAAGACCTGGCCCTCTCACCTGACAACCGGCGGCTCGCGGTGGCGGGTTTCGCGCGCAATCGCATCGTGGTGTTCGATATCGAGTTTGAAATCAACGCCGCGGCGCCGCGGATTCGACTCGGGCGGCCGCTCTGCTTTCGCGACCCATGCCTGCGCCACCCGCACGGAATCGCCTGGCTCGGTGACGATGCCCTGATCGTCGCCAACCGGCGCGGCGAAGCGCCGGTGTTCCGCCTGCCGCGGCACCGCCCGGCCGTCGACGAGATCCCGCTTGCACCGGCGCGGCTGCTGCGTGGCAGCTGGTGGCGCACGCTGCGCGCCCCGGGTTCGGTCTGTGTCGGCCGTTCCGCCGACGGGCAGGTCGAGGCGCTGTTCTGCGAGAACTACGAACACAAGGTCGTGCGCTTCGTCGTGGATGTGAATGCGGATTTCCGGTTCAGAAGCAGCGCCGTGTTGCTGGAAGAGGGTCTGGATATTCCGGATGGTATTGCACTCGACCCTTCGAATCGCTGGATCGCCGTGAGCAACCATGCTCGGCACAGCGTTGCGATCTTCGACCGCAACGGACGGCTGCGCCGTCACTCAGCGGCCTGTGGAGTGTTGAGCGGCATGTGCTATCCGCACGGACTGCGTTTCTCCCCGGACGGAAAGATGCTGCTGGTTGCGGATGCCGGCGCGCCGTTCGTGCGCGTGTTTCAGGCGGTCGACGACAACTGGTGTGGTGCGCACGAACCATTGGCCTCCATCCGTGTCATGGACGACGAGACCTTCGCAAGGGGTCATTACAACCCGCAGGAGGGTGGGCCGAAGGGGATCACGCTCGATCGCACCGGGCGTGTGTGTGGGGTCACTTCCACCTTTCAGCCGCTGGCGTTTTTTGATCTCCCCGCAGCACTGTCGTCCTCTGTTTCGTCCTCAGCTGGCAAAGCACATATGGACGTGTGCGCGATGGCGAACTGAACGACTCATCCCATGCAATCGCTTGCTGAACCGATCGTTGTTGAAAAATCTGAGCTGGTCGCGCGCGTCCTTGACGAGGTGGGACGCACCGAGGACCTTGACTTTTCGCCCGACAATCGCCGTGTAGCGATCGTGGGATACATGACCAACACGATCGCCTTGGTCGATCTCGATATCCGTTTCACGACGGAAGGTGCGCGCATCGTTGCCCGCGATGCGTTCAGGTTTCGATCCGGCACCATCAGGCACCCGCATGGGGTGGCGTTCATCGACGATGATCATCTGATTGTCGCGAACCGGCGTGGCGAAGCGCCGGTGTTTCGTCTGCCGCCGAGCGGTTCGGTTGCCGGCGAGATCGCGCTTGAGCCCGTGCGTCTGCTGCGGGGCAACTGGTGGCGAACCCTGCGCAAGCCGGGCTCGGTGTGTGTCAACCGACTCGATGATTGCCTTGTCGAGGCGCTGATCTGCGAGGCCTGGGAACATACGGTCTCGCGTTTTGTGATCGACACGCGTGCGAATTTCGCTTTGCGCAAGAGTTCGGTGTTGCTCGAACGCGATCTTGATTTGCCCGATGGTGTTGCGACGGATGCCGGCAACCGCTGGATTGCTGTCACCAATCATCTCGAAAACCGTACGGTCATCTTCCGGCGAGATGGGCGGCTCACGCGGCGCACGCCACCTTGTGGATCGCTGCGCGGCGGAGCCTATCCGCACGGCGTGCGCTTTACGCCGGATGGGCGCATCGTGCTCGTTAGCTCGGCGGGCGCGCCGCGCGTGGACGTGTTTCGCTCGGACGACGGCGACTGGTGCGGGGCGCGTGAACCGGTGGCCTCGATCCGCGTCATGGACGAGCGAACCTTCGAACGAGGTCAGATCAACCCTCAGGAGGGCGGGCCAAAGGGGCTTGCCATCGACCGAACCGGTCGCCTGTTTGCGGTCACCTCGGACCGCCAGCGGCTGGCCTTTTTCGACCTTCAGGCTGCGGTGAGCGGTGCCGCCTAGGCGGTTGAGTCGGCGTGGGCTGCCGGTCTCGAGGTTTGAACCGGTTTGGCTCTGGCGATCCGGGAGCACGTTTTCCGCGGTACAGGGAGGGGCCGCCACGTTCGCCGGCCGCAGGCCGAAGAAAATGGGAGAAAAGAAAAAACCGCGTTTTTTTGTTTTCGTGGCCCTGGCAATCCAGGACGGATGGATCAGGGCTTCCAATAATTTGTGCGGTGCATTAACGGCGGCGTCGCTTTGCGCTAGCATGGCGGCCCCGTCGCCCGGCGCGCCCCGACCCCCATGACCCAAGCCGACGCGCGCCTGCGCGAGATTCCCTACAACTACACCTCGTTCACGGATCGAGAGATCGTCATCCGCTATCTCGGCGAGCCGATGTGGGGCCTGCTTGGCGAACTGCGCGGGCAGCGCCGCACCGGGCGCTCGGCGCGCATGCTGTTCGAGGTGCTCGGCGACATGTGGGTCATCGCCCGCAATCCGTACCTGCAGGACGACCTGCAGGAAGACCCGAAACGCCGCGACCTGCTGGTCGGCGCGCTGCATCACCGGCTGGACCAGTTCGAGGCCCGCGCGAACGACAATCCGAAGGCGTTTGAGCTGCTGGCCGCGGCGCGCACGGCCGTGGCCGGGTTCGCGGCCTGCTTCGACGCCAATCGCGCGCGGCGCGAGCAGATCCGTCGTGCACTGAAGGGCGTGACGCGTCCGGACAACATCGACTTCAGCGGGCTGGCCCGCGTCTCGCATTCCACCGACGCGACGGACTGGCGCGTCGAGATGCCGTTTGTGGTGCTGCATCCGGACAGCGAAGACGAGGTCGCGCCGGTCGTGCGCGCCTGCATCGCCTGCGGTCTCACGATCATCCCGCGCGGCGGCGGCACGGGTTACACCGGCAGCGCCGTGCCGCTCGAACCGTTCACGGCTGTAATCAACACCGAGAAGCTGGATCGCCTCGGTGTGGTCGAGCATGTGAAGCTTGCCGGCCGCGACGGCCTTGCGGTTCCGACCGTCGCGTGTGGCGCCGGCGTGGTCACGCGGCGCGTCAGCGAACTCGCGCACGGGGCCGGGCTGGTGTTTGCGGTGGACCCGACCTCGCAGGATGCCTCGACCATCGGCGGCAACATCGCGATGAACGCCGGTGGAAAAAAGGCCGTGCTGTGGGGCACGGCGCTGGACAATCTGGTGTCCTGGCGCATGGTCATGCCGGACGGCAACTGGCTCGAGGTCGAACGCCTGAACCACAACGTCGGCAAGATTCACGATCAGCCAACGGTGCAGTTCCGTGTGCGTCATCTGGACGCGGAATGCAAGGCGGAAACACGCGCCGCTGAAGTGCTCGAGATGCCCGGATCGGCGTTTCGCCAGGTCGGGCTCGGCAAGGACGTCACGGACAAGTTCCTGAGCGGCCTGCCCGGCGTGCAGAAGGAAGGCTGTGACGGGCTGATCACCTCGGCGCGTTTTGTGCTGCATCGCATGCCGCCGCATGTGCGCACGGTGTGTCTGGAGTTCTTCGGCAACGATGTCGGTCGCGCGGTGCCCGCGATAGTCGAGATCAAGGACCATCTCGAATCGCTCGACGGCGTGTTGCTGTCGGGGCTGGAACATCTCGACGAACGTTATCTAAAGGCCGTGCGCTATTCGACGAAGGCCCCGCGCGGGGAACGGCCGAAGATGGTCCTGCTCGCCGACATCGCGGGTGAACACGACGACGCAGTGGCCGCGGCGGCCTCCGCCGTCGTGCGCATCGCGAACGCACGCGACGCCGAGGGTTTCATCGCCGTCAGCGCCGAGGCGCGGCGCCAGTTCTGGCTCGATCGCGCGCGGACCGCGGCGATCTCCGCGCATACCAACGCCTTCAAGATCAACGAAGACGTCGTGATCCCGCTGCCGAGGCTCGCCGAATACAGTCGCGGCATCGAACGCATCAACATCGAGCAGTCGCTCGACAACAAGCTCGAGATTGCTGATGCCGCACTTGCATACCTCACGGGCGATCTGCCGGAGCTTCGCGCGCGCGATGGCTTTGCCGAAAGCGCGGAAAACACCGAGATCCTGAATGCGAAGCGCGCCAGCGCCGAGTCTGCCGTGCGTGCCGCGATCAGGCGCTGGCGCGCGATCCGCGATCATCTGGATGCGCCGGCACGCGAGCATGCACAGCTCTGGGGCGAGGCGGAAGCTGCGCGGATGCAGCCGAACGATGCGGTGGTCGATCTGCTGCTGCGCCGCGACGCCGTGGTGTCGTATCGGCGCGAGGTCGCGCAGCCGATTAACGATGCATTCTCCGGGCACAACCTCGCCGCGGTGCGCGAGCGGCTCAAGGCGATTCATGCCACGGGGCGCAACAATCGGCTGTTCGTCGCACTGCACATGCATGCCGGCGACGGCAACGTGCACACGAACATCCCCGTGCATTCGCAGAATTACGGGATGCTGCGGGCGGCTGATCGCATCGTCGATCGCATCATGCTGCTGGCGCGTTCGCTGGGCGGTGTGATCTCGGGCGAACACGGTATCGGCATCACGAAGATCCAGTACCTCGAAGCGGACAAGCTCGAACGCTTCGTCGAGTACAAGAACAAGGTGGACCCGGACGGTCATTTCAACCGCGGCAAGCTGATGCCGGGCTCGGGGCTCCGGGACGCCTATACACCATCGCTGCAACTCGTCGCGCAGGAGGCACTGATCCTCGAAGACAGTGAACTCGGTGCGCTGAACGACGAGGTCAAGCATTGTCTGCGCTGCGGCAAGTGCAAGCCGGTGTGCATGACGCATGTGCCACGCGCGAACCTGCTGTATTCGCCGCGCAACAAGATCCTCGGGCAGGGGCTTCTTACGGAGGCATTTCTGTACGAGGAACAGACGCGGCGCGGTCTGTCGCTGCGGCATTTTGATGAATTCAACGACGTGGCCGATCACTGCACCGTCTGCCACAAGTGCGAGAACCCCTGTCCGGTCAACATCGACTACGGCGCGGTGACCGTGCGCATGCGCAAGATTCTCAGCGACCGCGGTCAGAAGCGCGCGAACCTCGGCAGCGCCGCCGCGCTGGCGTTCCTGAATGCGACGGGGCCGCGGACGATCCGCTGGATGCGCAAGGCGCTGGCCGAGTGGGGCTTCCTGGGTATCAGCCTCGGCCACGCGCTGTTCAAGCGCTTCGGGCTTCTGGGTAAGGCAAACGAACCGCCGGGCGCGACGAACACGGAACTCGGCCTCGGCCGCCAGGTCGTGGAACTCGTGCGTCGTCCGATCCGGGTCGACCTGCCCAAACGGATGTATCGCGACGCCTGGGGCATCACGGATACGCGCTATGTGCCCATCATCCGCAATCCGGAACTCGACGGACGTGAGTCGGATGCGGTGTTCTATTTTCCGGGCTGTGGATCGGAACGGCTGTTCAGCGATGTTGGACTTGCGACCATCGCGATGCTGTATGAAAGCGGAACGGAAACCGTGCTTCCGCCAGGTTATCTGTGCTGCGGTTATCCGCAGTCGGCCGCGGGGCTGCACGACCAGGGCCAGCAGATCAGCACCGAGAACCGCGTGCTGTTCCATCGCGTCGCAAACACGCTGAACTATCTGGACATCCGCACGGTGATCGTCTCCTGCGGCACCTGCATGGATCAGCTGCTCGCCTACGAGTTCGAAAAGATCTTTCCGGGCTGTCGGCTGCTGGACATCCACGAATATCTCAAAGAGAAGGGCATGGGCGTGGCCGCGGACAGCGCCACGCAATACCTCTATCACGATCCCTGTCATTCGCCGATGAAGACCTACCAGCCTTTGCAGGTCGCGAGCGAACTGATGGGCAAGCCGGTGAGGTTGTCCGAACGCTGCTGCGGCGAGGCCGGCACGCTCGGCACCGCGCGGCCTGACATCGCCAATCAGTTGCGATACCGCAAGTCCGAGGAACTGCATGCGGGTATCCGTGCGTTGACCGGCGCGGATCAGGTGAGAAACGGCGCGGTGAAACTGCTGACGGCCTGTCCGGCCTGCCAGCAGGGGCTGGCCAAGTATGCGGATGAGACCGGGCTCGTGACCGATTACATCGTCGTCGAGATCGCCCGGTCGCGGCTCGGCGAGAACTGGCAGAAAGGCTTCGTCGAGCGGGTCAGAAACGGCGGTATCGAGCGCGTTCTCCTGTGACGCCGCTTCCCGCGACCGGAGCCGCGTAGCAGCGGGGCGAATCTGGTCGAATCCTCGCGATCGTCGAGGGCGAAAACGGACGGTCAGATTGTCGGCAGGGGCGATCTGTGGACATCCCTTAGGCGCCGCGCCAGAATGGTGCCGGGACGCGACCTTTCGGGTATCTGACCAGGGCCTGAGCGGTCGTTGTGTCGATGCCGGATGGGGCTTGCAGGCGTCGGGATGCCACGGCATTTGCGGAGCGCGGCGGACGACCGAACAACAAATGAGGTGGACCAGGTGAAACACGCACTGCATCGCGCACTGGGTACCGGGTTCCTGCCAGGGATTTTGCTCGCAGCTTGTTTCGCTCCGGCGGCGGCTTTCGCGGCCACTCCGCTCGCCGAGGTGCGCTACTCGCCGGATGTGACCGTCACCCTGGGCGGCGTCACGCTCGATGACGAGGACGCGGCATCGGACGATCTGGGGGGCACGGTCACGGCACTGGATGTCGGCACCATTCCCGGCGGGGCGGATATCGTCGGCTACCATGCGCTGCCGAACGGCGATCAGCTCCTGGCATTCGATACCACGGTCACGGTCGGATTCGTCACGGCCGAGTCGCGCGATGTGGTGCGTTACGACGGCGTGAATTTCACGATCGATTTCGACGGCAGCAACCTCGGCGTGCCGCCCGGTGCGCAGATCGACGCGATCGCGCTTGGTACCGACGGGGCCCTGCTGCTGTCTTTCGATACCACGGTCATCGTCGGCGCCGTCACGGCGGACGATGCCGATATCGTGCGCTACGACGGCGCGTACAGCCTGTTCTTCGATGCCTCTGCCGCCAGTGTGCCGGACGCGCTGGACCTCGATGGCGCACACGTACTTGCCAACGGCCACCTGCTGGTTTCGTTTGATGCCAGCGAGTCGGTCGGCGGCGTCGCGTTCGACGATGAGGACGTGATCGAGTACGACCCGGCCGGGCCGACCTGGGAAATGGCCTACGACGGTTCGGCGGAACACGCGACCTGGGCGCCCGCTGATCTCGACGCATTGGCTGCGCTCGAAGATCCATCTCTGCTGCCGGGTGTCTTGCAGTTCAGCTCGCCGACCTATGTCGTCAGCGAAGCCGGCGTGTCCGCGCTGATCACCGTTACGCGCACCGGCGGTTCGGCCGGCAGCGTCTCGGTCGGCTACCAGACCGCGGACGGCAGCGCGACGGCCGGTGCGGACTACAGCGGGGTCGCAGGCGTGTTGTTCTGGGGCCCAGGCAATACCGCCTCGAAGACCTTCAACGTGCCAGTCACCAACGACGCCGATGCCGAAGGGGACGAAACGGTCAATCTCGCACTTTCCGCCCCCACGGGTGGCGCGGCGATCGGTCCGAACGGCGCGGCGATCCTGACGATCCAGGACAACGACGTTCCGCCCGGCGGTGCCCTGCAGTTCAGTGCGCCGGTCTACAGCGTGAACGAAGGTGCCGGCATGGCCACCATCACCGTGACCCGCACGGGCGGCAGCAGCGGCATGGTATCGGTCAGTTACGCGACCGCCGACGATGTTGCGCTGGATGGCAGTGATTACACCGCCGTGGCATCTGTGCTGATGTGGGGCGACGGCGACAGCGCGGCCAAGACCTTCGATGTGCCGATCACCGACGATCCGGACATCGAAGGCGACGAGCCGCTGAATCTCAGCCTGAGCGGCCCGACCGGCGGCGCGATCCTGGGCACGCAGTCGACCGCCGTGCTCTCGATCGTCGACAACGACATTCCGCCGGCCGGCGCGTTGCAGTTCAGCTCGCCGACGTACCTGGTCGTCGAAGGTGTCCCATCCGCGCTGATCACGGTCACTCGCACGGGCGGCACCTCGGGTCCGGTCTCGGTCATGTATGCGACCGCCGATGGCACGGCCGTGAATCCCGATGACTATCTGAACTCGTTCGGCGTGTTGAACTGGCCGCATGGTGACGGCTCGAACAAGACCTTCATCGTGCCGATCGTTTCCGACTCCTATAAGGAACTGCCGGAAACCATCAACCTGAGCTTGGGCGGGCCGACCGGCGGGGCCGTGCTGGGCGGTATCCCGACCGCGATCCTGACCATTCAGGATCAACCGTATCCGGTGCCCGTGTTCGCACCATGGACCCTGCTGATGCTTTCGGGTCTGTTGGGACTGTTCGGTTTGCGCCGGACTTGGTCCCGGCGCGCGTGACAATCGGCGCAGCCCCGCTGCGGGGCTGCGGCCAACCCCGGCTGTTGCTTGTCTGCATGTGGGGTCTGCACTGCGCCCACAACTGCTGACCCTGCAAGTCGGCCGATCAAGTCCCGTCGGCGACTGACCATTCATGGGCGCGCGTAACCTCGCCATCGTCATCTACTGCACGATCGTCGGTTTCGCGGTGCTGTATGCGCCGCAGCCGTTGCTGCCATTGCTTGCAAGCGAATGGGGACGCTCGACCGGCGACCTTGCGCTGCTGACCACGGCAACGATGATTCCGCTGGCACTCGGGCCCCTGCTGTACGGCTACGTGCTCGAGCATGTCTCGACTCGACTGATGCTGACCGTGGCATTCAGCGTGCTGACCGTCGCGCAGTTCTCGCTGGGGCTCGGTCCGGACTATCCGCTGTTTCTGGCGTTGCGCACGCTCGAAGGGCTCATGCTGCCGGCGATCTTCACGGCGCTGATGACCTACAGTTCGGCCGCCGGCGGGCCGGGGCGCACACGACGCAACATCTCGATCTATATCGCCGCGACGATCGTCGGCGGTTATGCGGGCCGGGTGCTGAGCGGCATCCTGACCGATCTGTCGGGCTGGACGATCGCGTTCCAGTTCTGGTCGGCGAATGCGCTCGTCGCGGCGTTTCTGACCACGCGGCTCGCGTCCGATCCACGCATTCGTCTGGGCAAGGTGCGGTTTGTCGAGATCCGAGCGCTTGCGAGCCGGCCCGTCTACGCCGAAGGTTTTGCCAGCGCGTTCCTGCTGTTCTTCGTGTTCGCGGCGCTGCTGAATTTTCTGCCGTTCCGCATGCGTGAGAACGACCCCGCCATCTCGCAGAGCGCAATCGCGCTCGTCTACACCGGCTATCTCGTTGGCGTGGTCATCGCGCTTGCATCGCTGCGGATCATTGATGCGTTCGGCGGCGAGCGGCGCACGCTGGTGGTCGGCAGCGTTGTGTACTTCATCGGCACCGCCGCGTTTGCGTTCGGTGGCAACGGTTTCGCGTATTTCGCGATGCTGATCTTCGCGGCCGGCATGTTCACACTGCACAGCGTGCTGTCGGCGTTTCTGAATCACCTGGAAACCGAGCGCAAGGGGCTGGTCAACGGGCTGTACGTATCGAGCTATTACACCGGCGGTGCGCTGGGTTCGTATCTGCCCGGTTTTCTGTATCAGGGCGCTGGATGGGGTGCGCTGGTATCGCTGCTACTGACGCTGCTTGCGGTGCTGACGTTTCTGAGCGTGAAGCTGCGCCACACGGCCCGTCCCTGAGCCGGAAAGACCGCTGTGCCTACCGGGCCGGATCGACCCGCGCTCCAGTCGAGCCGTTGACCCGAAACCACCCGGCGATGGAATGCCGCGTGCGTTGCGTGGGCAGCACCTCGTGTGCAAACACTTCGCTGAGGAACGCGACCAGGGTGCCGGCGATTGGGGAGATGCGCCGACCCTCGCTTGATCCGTCGGCATAGAGCACCAGTTCGCCGCCGTCGGCGGGCTCCCACTCTGGATTGAGGTACAGAACCGTCGAAACGACGCGGTTCGACTCGCCATGCAGCGCATCGACATGGCGCGTGTAAAAGGCGCCTGGTTCGTAGCGCGCGTAATGCGCCTCGTGTTCGAACAGACCCAGGAACAGCCGTTCGTTGATCGCGAGTCGCAGGCATTCCATTCGCCTGAGCCAGGCCTGGTCCGTCGGGTCGTCGGCTTCCATCCAGGCGACACGGTCGGTGCGCACGCCGTTGTTCACCTGCTGCTGTTCGCCGCGTCCAATCGCGGCGCGGTTGTAATCGTCGATCGCCAGCGCACGCAGCATCAGTGGCTGCCAGTCACTGGCGGGCAGAAAATCGGGAACGACGATCCAGCCAGTCGTTTGCAGTGCACGAACGATGTCGTCGAGCTGCGATCCGGTGGCCGATGATTCGAGGGCGCTGGAAGCCTGTGGCATACATGAAAATGCAGGGACGGCGGCGAGCGATATACCCCGGCCGTTACGACTTGTACACCAAAGTTTTTTTATGTCCCGGCGCAGGGCGTGGGGCGGGCATTGCGGTCCTTGCCGGGTGGATTGTTGCGGTGCTAGCGTTTGCGCCGCGGCGATCAGCGATCGTTCCGCGACTGATGTTTGTCGTATGACTTTCCCGAAAGGAGACGGACCATGTTTACGCAGTGGTGTCGGCCGTTGCCGATGGCCGGGCTGGTGTTCGGTCTTGCCCTGATCGTCCCGGGTGCCGGCGCCCTGGCCGCCGGCAGTGCAACCGGTCACTACGTGGGCAACGGGCGCGATGCGAAGCTTCCCAATGTCAGCGTGATCAAAAACGACGGCTGGGAGGGCAGGAAGGGCTGGACGATCATCGCCAGCGAAAAGCCTTCCGGCGGCTCGAAAAAGCCGGACTTCGACGCACAGTTTGGAAAGTTGGGCGATGCGCTGGTGCTGAGCGTCACCGAGGACGGCGAGCTGTTCTCGGCGCAGATCTGCCATCAGGCACTGAAGCGGAGCGGGTTTTCGTCCAGCGGCACGATCAAGGTGAACGGCTTCTCGATGAAGGGCGGCGAGGTGTCGGCGCACTTCACCACGGACGGCGAGCGCTCGTTCTTTGACGACAAGTGGTCGGTCGATCTCAAGATCAACGCGCCGCTGCCGAAGTAGCGGGAAACCGGGCAAAAAAATCGCCGCCGGCGAACCGGGTCCGGCGGCGTCGCAAGGTGCGAGGAGGAGGGAATTCGTGCGTCGCGACCGGCCGGCCAACGCCATGCGTCGGCAGGCCTTCAGATCGCGACGGGTCGCCTCAGCAGCTCATGAACATCCCGCCATTGACCGGCAGGTTCACGCCGGTGATGTAGTCCGAGTCGCCGGAAATCAGGAACGCGACGGCGTTGGCAATGTCGTCGGGCGTGCCCATGCGGCGCAGCGGAATGCCGGCGACGATTGCGTTGCGGATGTCATCGGGCATGGCGGCAGTCATCGGCGTGTCGATGTAGCCCGGCGAGATCGCGTTGACGGTCACGCCCTTGGTCGCGACTTCCTGCGCCAGCGACATCGTGAAGCCAAGCATGCCGGCCTTCGCCGACGAGTAATTCGTCTGGCCGAACTGGCCTTTCTGGCCGTTGACCGACGAGATGTTCACAACGCGCCCGAAACCACGGTCGACCATGCTGTCGATCACGTGCTTGGTGACGTTGAACACGCTGTCGAGATTGGTCGACAGCACGGCACGCCACTGCTCGGGGTCCATTTTCTTCAGCGTCTTGTCACGCGTGATGCCGGCGCCGTTGACGAGAATGTCCACGGGGCCGAGTTCGGCGCTGACCTTGCTGATCAGATCGCGGCAGGAGTCGAACGAGCTGACATCAACGGGGGCGATGTGGACGTCGGCGCCGGCCTCGCGTTCCGCGGCCTGCCAGGCCAGCGCCTGGTCGGCCTCGGCCGGATGGTAGGTCGCGACCACGCGATGGCCTTCCCTGGCCATCCGACGGCAGATCGCGGTGCCAATGCCCCCGATGCCGCCCGTGACCAGCGCGACGCGGGTCACCGGGGCTTCCATGCTTCAGGCCGCCTTGCGGACGGCGCTGACGGCCTTGTCGACGACCTGGTTGGCACGCGCGGTGGCGGCTTCGACTTCCTGCTCGACCACGGCGCGAACCTGGTCGAAGGTCTCGGTCGCAAGCTCGACGAACGCACGGCTGGCGGCCAGCGAACGGGCGCTCAGGGCCTCGAACAGGCGCACCTGCTGGGCGACGACGTCCTGCGCGGATTTCGCCTTCGCGGCGGCCTGCAGAAACTCGACCTGCGCCTTCATAACGTCGTCGGCGAGTTCCATCTGGGACTGCACCAGCTTGCGGCTGGCCGTCAGGTTCACACCGGCGAGCTGCTTGGCAGCGACCGCCGCATTTTTGCTGACCGTGTTAACGGAATCGAACATTTCATTCATCATGGCAGTGTCTCCGGTTAAGTGGATTCGGTTACCTTGTTGCCTTTGTGCAGTGCAACATTGTTGCAGTGCACAATAGCGGTACGCGGGGACCCTGTCAAGGGGTTTTGGGAAAATATTTTTGCACCGCAGCAAAAAATCGTGCGGGCAGGGGATGGGGCCGAATCTGCGGGATCGCGCCCGGGGCAGGCCGGTCTAGCGTGGGACCTGACCGTGTCGCTCAACCACCCGGGTAGGTTGGCTATCAGGCCGGGTGGCGGGTCGGAACCTGCCCGACGCCGGGTCGGGCGTTCCAGGCGCTACGGCTTGCCGGAATCCTTCTTTGTGCCGGAATCGCCGACGCCGGCGGCGTTCAGCCACTGCCGCTGGAGGTCCTGCCACAGTTCCATGTTGCGCATCGCGAGATCGCTCATCGCGCCCATGGGCGTGCCGGACAGCGCCCTGGAGACCTGCGATTGCTGTTCGCTGAACAGCTCCATGCTGCGCTCGAAGAACCCGCCGAACAGCTGCTGAACCGAATCGCCGTAGACGCGGATCATGCGGGCCAGCGCGTCGGCCGTGAACAGCGGCTCCCCGCCGGATTCCTGTTCGAGGATGATCTGCAGGAGCACGGCACGGGTGATTTCCTCGTTGGTCTCGGAATCAATCACGCGGATGTCCACGCCCGAGCGCACCAGGTCGCGCACCTCGTGCAGCGTCACGTACCGGCTCTGCATCGTGTCGTACAGGCGCCGGTTCGGGTACTTCTTGATCAGATGTGGCTCGGCCACCGGGAAGCTCCTCAATCGTGACTATTGAGGATTCTAATCCATTTTCGCTGCATCGCAACATTCCGGGCTTGCAGGGGGTTGGGTACCCGGGCATGTCCATACGCCCGGGCGGCGCCGGGCGGCGCCTCAGTACATGTGCTGGCCGCCGTTGATCGACAGGGTCGAGCCGGTGATGAAGCCGGCGTCGTCCGAGACGAGGAACAGCACGCCGCGTGCGATTTCGGAGGCCTCGCCGAGCCGGCCGACCGGGATGCGCGCGACGATCTTCTCGAGTACTTTCTCGGGCACGGCACGGACCATGTCCGTATTGATGTAGCCCGGGGCGATCGCGTTGACGGTGATGCCCTTGGCCGCGCCTTCCTGCGCCAGCGCCTTGGTGAAGCCGTGGATGCCGGATTTGGCCGCCGCGTAGTTGACCTGCCCGTACTGGCCGGCCTGGCCGTTGACCGAGCCGATGTTCACCACGCGGCCGAAACCGCGCTCGCGCATGCCGTCGATCACCGCGCGACAGGTGTTGAAGCACGAGGTCAGGTTCGTCTGCAGCACGGCGTTCCACTGTTCGAACGTCATCTTTTGCAGCGTGCCGTCGCGTGTGATGCCGGCGTTGTTGATTAGCACGTCGACGGGGCCGACGTCGCGCTCGATCTGTGCGACCGCAGCCTGAACGGCCTCGAAGTCGCCGACGTCGAACTTCTGGGTCTTGATGCCGGTGCGTTCGCTGAAGGCGCGCGCGGCGTCATCGTTGCCGGCGTAGTTCGCGACCACGGTATATCCAGCGTCGCGCAGTGCCAGCGAGATCGCCTCGCCGATGCCACGGGTCCCGCCCGTGACCAGAGCCACTCTTGCCATGTTCATTGCCTCCTCGTTTGGTGTCGTTGTTGAAAGGGTCGGAACGAAGGCCAGCGTTGCGACCCCGTCCCGACCGGAAAACGCCCGATTCTAGCGCTCGATCGCCATGGCGACGCCCTGTCCGCCGCCGATGCACAGCGTAGCAAGTCCCTTGTGCCCGTCGCGCTTCGCCAGCTCGTGGATCAGGGTGACCAGCACACGTGCGCCCGAGGCGCCGATCGGGTGTCCCAGTGCGATGGCACCGCCGTTGACATTCACGCGGTCCAGCGACCAGCCGAGATCGCGGTTCACCGAGATCGCCTGCGCGGCGAATGCCTCGTTGGCCTCGACCAGATCCAGATCGGCGACTTCCCAGCCGGCGCGCTCCAGGCACTTTTTCGACGCCGGGATCGGGCCGGTGCCCATGATCGCCGGATCCACGCCGGCGCTCGCGAATCCGCGAATGCACGCCAGTGGCTTCAGGCCAAGCGCCTTGGCACGCGCCTCGCTCATGACGATCACGGCCGCCGCCCCGTCGTTGAGACCCGATGCGTTGCCGGCGGTCACACAGCCGGCCGGGTCGAACGCCGGGCGCAGTTTGCCGAGCGATTCGGCGCTGGTGCCGGGGCGCGGGAACTCGTCGCGATCGAACACGATCGGGTCGCCCTTGCGCTGCGGGATCGAGACCGGAACGATCTCGTCGGCGAAGCGGCTGTTTTCCAGTGCCTCACCCGCACGCCTTTGCGATTCGGCCGCGAAGGCGTCCTGATCGGCGCGCGAGATGTCGAACTTCTTCGCGATGTTCTCGGCCGTGATGCCCATGTGACAGCTGTTGAAGGCATCCCACAGGCCGTCGACGATCATGGTGTCTTTCAGCGCCCAGTCGCCCATGCGCTGGCCGTTGCGTGAATTCGGCACCACGTGCGCGGAGCGGCTCATGTTCTCCTGACCGCCGGCGACGACGATCTCGGCATCACCACAACGGATCGCCTGCGCGGCGAGGTGTACGGCCTTCAGCCCGCTGCCGCACACCTTGTTGATGGTCAGCGCCGGCGTGGTGTGCGGGATGCCAGCCGCCATGCTGGCCTGGCGTGCGGTGTTCTGGCCTTCGCCGGCGGTCAGCACATGGCCGAGAATGACCTCGTCGACGGATTCCGGGGCGACACCGGTGCGTTCGAGCAGGGCGCGGATGACGGTGGCGCCGAGTTCGTGGGCGCGAACGTTCGCCAGCGCACCACCAAAGTTTCCGATCGCCGTGCGACCGGCCGCGACGATCACGGGTACGTCGTTCATGAGACTCCTCCGACAATGTTTCAGGGTGGGATTCAGGCCGGGTCCGGCCCGGCCGTTGTTTTGTTGCAGTGCACAATTCTGGCTGCTATGCTGCGCTGCGTCAAGTCCTGAAAACGAATTCCTGGAGTGAGCGATGGCGGCGAATGCTTTTGGTAACGAGTGGCTGGACCTGCAGCGGCGCTACTGGGGCCTGATGCAGGAAATGGGCAGCGCGGCGCTCGGCGATGCTGGCAAACCGGCCGCGGCGCCGGCCAACCCGTGGCTGGACATGTTCGAGCAGTGGCGCCGTGCGGCCATGCCGCAGTCCGGTGTGGCGGGCGATCTGTTCGGTCGTGTCGTCGATCAGGGCAAGGTGTTCGACAACCTGGCGCGGGTCTGCAACGAGGGCTTCCAGACCGCGATGAATTCCGGTGAGCAGGCGCAGGCCGCCTGGTCCAAGGCGATCGAGAAGGGCTTCGAACAGCTCCGCGAGGGCGTGGGCCAGACCGGAGGTCTCGATCGGGTGTTTTCATTCTGGACGGCGCCGGTGGCCGAATGGCAGAAGCAGATGCCGGCGATGCCGGCGATCACCGATCTGTTCATGCAGCCGGGCAGCGGCCCCTGGTCGCAGATGACCGCCGACGGCTGGTATGCGAATACCGCGCGCTGGCTGAACACGCCGGGTCTGGGTCTCAGCCGCGAGCGTCAGGGGCAATGGCAGCGCGCGGTCACGCTTTACATGGATTATCAGCGGGCATTCCTGGAATTCACCGCGCTGTTCAAGGACTTCGCCAGCGAGACCGCGCAGCGGCTACAGACACGCATGACCGAAGAGGCCGTCGCGCAGCCGGACGGACCGTGGTCCACCGCGCGCGGTCTGTATGGGCTGTGGGTCGACGCGGCCGAGGCGGTCTATGCCGAGATCGTCACCACCGACGCGTATCAGGCCGCGAACGGCCGCATGATCGACGCGCAGATGTCGTTCAAGCGCGAGATGAACCAGCTCGTGGATGCGAGCCTGCACCAGCTGCATCTGCCGACCCGCGCCGATTTCGACTCGCTCGCCCAGCGCGTGCAGTCACTCAAGCGCGAGAACCGCGCGCTGATCCAGCGCATCGAGGCGCTCGAAGGGCAGTCGCGCGATGAGCCGAAGGCGGAAAAGAGGCCGGCGAAAAAGAAGTCCGCCGGCGGCAAGTCGAAGAAAAGCAAATCCTGACGGAGTGAGCCTGAAATGACGAACCCGAATGCAAACGGCGCGACCATGATTCAGGAAGTCGCCGAGTTCAACCGCAAGCTCGCCGTGGGCCTGAAAAACCTGAGCGAGCTCGATGAGATCAGCACCGGCGTGAGCACGCGCGAGGCGGTGTTTCGCGATGACAAGGTGACGCTTTATCGCTACGCGACGCCGGCCGGCGTCAAGCGTTCGAAGGTGCCGACGCTGGTCGTGTATGCGCTTGTGAACCGCCCGTACATGACCGATCTGCAGGAAGACCGCTCCATGATCCGCGGACTGCTCGAGGCCGGGCAGGACGTCTATCTCATCGACTGGGGCTATCCGGACGCGGCCGATCGCTGGATCACCCTCGACGACTACATCAACGGATACATCGACAGCTGTGTGGATCACATCCTCAAGGCGCATGGCCGCAAGGACATGAACCTGCTCGGCATCTGCCAGGGCGGCACGCTGAGCCTGTGCTACAGCGCGCTGCATCCACGCAAGGTACGCAACCTCGTGACCATGGTCACGCCCGTCGACTTTCAGACGCCGGACAACCTGCTGAGCCGCTGGTCGCAGTGCCTGAACGTCGACCTGCTCGTCGATACGCTCGGCAACATTCCGGGCGATCTCATGAACGCGACGTTCCTGTCCATGCAGCCGTTCCGCATGGCCGGCCAGAAGTACATCGACGCGGTCGATCTCATGCAGGAGCCCGACAAGCTCAAGAACTTCATGCGCATGGAAAAATGGATTTTCGACAGCCCCGACCAGGCCGGCGAGGCGTTTCGTCAGTTCATCCGTGACCTGTATCAGCGCAATCTGCTGATCAAGGGCGAGCTGAAGATCGGCGCGCGCACCGTCGATCTGGGTGCGGTCGACATGCCCGTGTTCAACGTCTACGCCGAGAAGGACCACCTCGTGCCGCCGGCCGCATCGTTGGCCCTGCGCAAGCACGTCGGCACGAAGGACTACCGCGAACTGGCGTTCCGCGGCGGCCACATCGGCATCTTCGTCAGCGGCGGTGCAATGGCGCAGGTGCCGCCGGCGATCGGCGAGTGGCTGGACAAGCGCGGCTAGCAGGCTGTTGAAATTTTAATTTCAACAGCCTGATATCGCGAGACAGGGACGTCGCGCCCGAAAATCGAACACCCAAGTGTTCGATTTTCGTGAGCAACCGAAAACCGCGCTTTTCGGTTGCGATGTTGAAAAGGCCATGGACGGGCCTTTTTCAACAACCTGCTAGTGCCTCGATTGCCCACGGTGCGCGGTGCGCACCCTAAACGGAACACAAACCCCGGCACACGTAGGGTGCGCACCGCGCACCAAGGGACGGTTGGGCTGGGTTCGTGTCGGTGCGTGGCACGCACCCCTGGTAATGAGTCAGAAGTGTTTTTGTCGCATGACGGAATCTTCAGCGTATTCCAACGCTGCGATCGTTCTGCGTGGTGCAGGTGCCGCGAGCGTCGTCGGTCGCATCGTCCTTGATGTTGTGGGTTTCGCCGGTTGCCTCGAAAAAGTGCGGGTCCATCATGTCGATGAAACGGCGCGCCTGTGGTGACAGAAACCGGCCACGACGGGTGACGATGCCGTAGTCGCGCTTGGGGAAGTAGCGCGACAGCGGGATCACTTCCAGGTCTTCATCGCCGGTCAGGCACAGATCGATGACGATGGAAACCCCCAGTCCGTTCTCGACGTATTTCTTGACGACCTCCCAGCCGCCGGCCTCCAGCGCGACCTGGTAGGTCGCGTCGTTCTGGTTGAACACGGTGTCGACAATGCGCCAGGTGCTCAGATGCCGCGGCGGCAGGATCAGGCCATAGGGCGAGATGTCGGCGAGCGTCAGGGATTCGAGCTTCGACAGCGGATGCCCGCGCGGGGTGATCAGCACCGGCTTGTAGGTCTTGAGGCTGCGGTAGCAGACGTCATCGGGCACATCGATGAACGAGCCTACGGCGAAGTCAACCTCGTCGGCCCGCAGCATGACCATGCCGTCGCGTCCGGTGACGTTCTGCAGCTTCACGTCGATGCCCGGGTATTCCGCGACGAACTGCTTGATGGGCTCGGGCAGTAGATAAAGGATGGTCGCCTCGCCGGCGGCGATCGACAGCTGGCCGCTTTCGAGCCGACCGCAGTGGGCGTAGAAGGTCTCCTGCAACTGGTCGATCGCTTCGATCAGCGGGCGAGCCAGTTCATAGAGCACCTCGCCCTCGGGCGTCAGCTTGATCGACGGGCCGCGGCGCTCGAACAGGGTCGTCGAGAACTCCCGCTCCAGGGCCTGGATCTGTAACGAAACGGACGGCTGGCTCAGGAACAGACGCTCCGCGGCCTTCGACACCGTGCCGGCCTGGGCCGCGTGGACGAACGCACGCAACTGCTTGAGCCGGTTCTGTTTGTAGTAGGGGGGCTTGGGGTCGGTCATGGCTTGGGCGACTTGAATTATTGGAATGTCGCTATAGTCTAGATTAAAAAGATTGGAATGATAAATACTTGGCCCTTCGGTAGGCTCGGGCGCATCGGAAACCGTCGAACTGATTGAGAGGTCACCGTGACAACTTCCAACTCCGAACTTCAGGCGCAGTCGCTGCAAAAGTCCTGGCAAACGGACCCGCGCTGGGCGGGCGTCGAGCGCGGCTATTCCGCTGCTGATGTCCTGCGTCTGCGTGGCAGCATCAAGATCGAATACACCCTTGCGCGCCTGGGTGCGGCAAAGTTGTGGCGACGTCTGCACGAGGACGATTACATCCACGCGCTGGGCGCGCTGTCCGGCAACCAGGCCATGCAGATGGCCAAGGCCGGGCTGAAGGCCATCTACCTGTCGGGCTGGCAGGTCGCAGCCGACAACAACAATGCGTCGCAGATGTATCCGGACCAGTCCCTGTATCCGGCGGATTCCGTGCCGCGTGTGGTCGAGCGGATCAACAACACGCTGATCCGTGCCGATCAGATCGAGTGCGCGGAAGGCGGTGCGAAGGTCGACTACTTTATCCCGATTGTCGCCGACGCCGAGGCCGGTTTCGGCGGCGTGCTCAATGCCTTCGAACTGATGAAGGGCATGATCGCCGCGGGCGCGGCCGGGGTGCACTTCGAGGACCAGCTGTCGTCGGCGAAGAAATGCGGCCACATGGGCGGCAAGGTGCTGCTGCCCACTCAGGAGGCCGTACAGAAACTCGTCGCCGCGCGGCTCGCCGCCGACGTGCTCGATGTTCCGACCGTTCTCGTCGGGCGCACCGATGCCGAAGCCGCGAACCTGCTCACCAACGATGTCGATGATCGCGACAAACCGTTCTGCACCGGCGACCGTACGGTCGAGGGCTTTTTCCGTACCAAGCCTGGCATCGATCAGGCCATCGCACGCGGGCTCGCCTACGCGCCGTATGTCGATCTGGTCTGGTGCGAGACCGGCAAGCCTGATCTCGAATTCGCCCGCAGGTTTGCCGAGGCGATCCACAAGCAGTATCCGGACCAGCTGCTGGCCTACAACTGCTCGCCGTCATTCAACTGGAAGAAGAATCTGGACGACGCGACCATCGCGAAATTCCAGCGCGAGCTGGGTGCGATGGGCTACAAGTTCCAGTTCATCACGCTCGCCGGATTCCATGCGCTGAACTATTCGATGTTCGATCTGGCCAGTCGCTATCGCGACCAGGGCATGACGGCCTACGTCGAGTTGCAGCAGGCCGAGTTCGGATCCGAATCGCGCGGCTATACTGCGACCAAGCACCAGCGCGAGGTCGGCGCGGGTTACTTCGACACGGTGACGACCGTCGTCAGTGGTGGGCTGTCCGAGCTGACTGCACTGTCGGGCTCTACCGAAGAGGACCAGTTCGACAAGAAGGCGGCCCGCGGTTAACCAAGCGCCCCCGGAGGGCGACAGCGATGAGCAAGGCGAAGATCGTCGAAATCGGGCCGAAGCAGGCCTGGGAGCTGATCCAGGAAGATCCACGCGCCGTGCTGATCGACTGTCGCTCGGAGATGGAGTTTCTGTTCGTCGGTCATCCCGCGGGTGCGGTGCATGTGCCGTGGATCGACGAGCCGGACTGGAACGTGAACCCGAACTTCGCGCGCGAGGTGCGCAAGGTCATGCTCGGTGGCATCGTCTGCGAGCCGGACGATGGCTGTGCGCCGATTGTGCTGATCTGCCGCAGCGGCAAGCGTTCCATGGAGGCCGGTCGCGTGCTGCTGGAAGCCGGCTTCAAGCGTGTGTTCAGCATCAACGAAGGTTTCGAGGGCGAACTGGACGACCACCATCACCGTTCAACGGTTGGTGGCTGGAGATTCCACGGCCTGCCGTGGGAGCAGTGCTGAGACCCCTGCCGGACCGCGTTCCTTCAGGCCGTGCGCTGGCCCTGCAGTGAACGTTCGCGCGGCCAGGTAAACGGCATCGCCAGCAGCTTGAACAGGGTGATTTCGCGCGGTTCGCGGAAATACTCGAGCCCGGCCACGAGATCGAGCTGACCCTCCCAGGGGCGCGTGCGGTACGTGCCGAACAGACGATCCCACCAGGGAAACACATTGCCGAAGTTGCGGTCGGTCTCCACGCGCTCGCGCGAGTGGTGAATCCGGTGCATGTCCGGCGTGACGATCAGCCTGCGCAGGCCGCGATCGGCGGCATCCGGAATACGCACGTTACCGTGATTCAGATACTGCACGGTGTGTGAAATCGCCTGCACGACGATCCACACCGCAAGCGCAGGCCCCAGCACCCAGCCGACCACCAGCGCAACCATTGTGCTCAGGATGACTTCCAGCGGGTGATGGCGGAAGTTGGTCGAGAAGTCGATCTCGACATCCGTGTGGTGAATCGCGTGGATGCGCCACAGGGGAGCCCACAGGTGTTCGATGCGGTGCTGCCAGTAACCGACAAAGTCGCTGATCACCAGCAGCGCCGCGCACTGTGCCCAGAAGGGCAGTTCGAGCATCCTGAACAGGCCCACGCCGGTTTCGGACCCGGCCCACAGACCGGTCGACAGCGCCGCGGCACGCAACGCGAAGGCGACGCCCTCGTTTACGGCGAACAGCGACAGATTCGTCATCCAGCGCTGCACGAGGTGCTGGCCTTCAGGCCGGCGCGGGGCCAGCGATTCCCACAGCGCGACTAGGATCGCGCCGCCGATCCAGCCGAACAGCGCCAGCCAGATCAGCCAGGGTGCGTTGGGGTCCGTCACTCCAAACCTCGCATGCGCTTGAGCGAGGCTTAGGCCTTACGGCGCAGCACTCGCGCCGCGATGACGGTGAGCAGAACACCCAGACCGAGCAGACCGGGCGCATCGAGCACGGGGACCGCGAGTACTGCCCGCGAACTCGCCCAGGCGGACGGCAGGGCTGCGAACAGCGCGATTGCGAGCAATGGTTTTTTCATGGAGCGGCTCCTCAATGAGGTCGGGCGAAAGGTCAGCGGCGACTACGCAGCGCGCGCAGACCCAGCAGGCCGACCATCACCGCGATTCCCAGCAGGCCCTCGGCGCCCAGCGCCGGCACGGCATTGGCCCCTTTGACCGCGGCGGCGCAGACATCGGAAACAAACAGCAAGATCGAGGACAATGCGAGCATGCGCTTCATGGATAATCTCCCCCCAGCGGAAAACCACGAAATTCCGGATCTTTTGCGCCGCCACAGGCGCGCGCGGACGCTACTTTAGCGGATTGCAACGATGACTGGACACCGGATACGCAGTCTGATGGCGGGTGCGGCGCTCGCAGCGCTGTCGTCTGCCTGTCAGGGCACCGTGGGCGGTGCCCGGACGACGGCGCTGATCGACGCGGAGTCCCCGCCCGATGCGTCCGAGATCGCCTGGCTGGTCAGGGCCAGCGATGCCGTTTTCGCGCGCGCCCGGCAATGGCCGCACCCGATCGATGAGGCGTTCGCTTCGCTGGGTGCGTGGCGCAGCTATTCGATCGATTGTCCGGCCGCTGCGCCTCTGGATCGCGTCGACATCCGGCTTCGCACGCGGTTTTCGCGCTGGCGCGACCAGGTGACCGTCAACGGGCGCCTACAGCAGGTACCGCCGCAGAACGCCGGCTACTATCTCTGGGCGCCGGTGCTGGCTGTACGCGGTCGGCAGATGCAGGTAGAGGCCGACAACCTGGTCATGTTCAGTCCCGATCGCCACCGCGGTGCCGATGCCAATCAGATCGAGCGCGATCTGTTCGACTTCGGTCTCGTCTATCACGAACTGCTGCACGCGCAGCTTCTGATCGACTGGTTTGGCAGCGACGACGGTCGCACGGAACTGTGCAACGGTCGCTTCGACCTCGACCAGGCCGATCCGGCGCACCGCGCGATCTACCCGCTGCTGCGGCGGTTTGCCGACGCGCTTGCCGCCGAGCATGCCGACATCATCGGCGTGCGCCTGCACGCCAGCGACGCGGCTGGCCTGGTGCATGTGGAGGTCCCCCTGCCACGGTCGAATTCCCCCGTGCGCAGGTCCGGAATCTGGCTGTTCGAGTTCTCGAACCTGACGCCCGACGCGAGTCGAATGGACCTGGCCGCGGGCCGCGTCCACTTCGATTCGCGGCTGGCCGACCCCGGACAGGACGGGTTCGTCATCGTCGTTCCAGCGAACTGAGCGCGGACTGCTTGGTGCCCGGGTCAGGTCAATGAAGGTGCTGGTAGCGGGGTTGCCGAAGACCGCCACGACGGCGGTGTTCACCATGGTTCGGGACGCGATGGCCGCGGCCGGTGAAGCGCCGGAGACGGTGTTTGAACCTGGCGGCGTTACGGTCGGTGAACAATCCGTGACCTTGCATCTCGGCGGACGCGAGATTTCATTGCACGATCCAATGCTGGTCAAAGTGATCGTGCACGGGGCAATGAACGCGGCCGCGCTCGAACCGGCCCTGACCGCTTTCGACCATGCAGTGTTGCTGGTGCGCGATCCGCGCGACTGGATCATCAGCCGCTATTTGTACAGCTGGTATCGCAAGCACCAGCCGGTCGCCAAGTTCTACCGCCGCGCAGTGCGTCTCGTGCGACGCAAGGAGGCCGCCCCTGTCAGCTTGCCGTTTTTCCGGCTTCTGGCTGCCGGCAATGCATCAGGGCGCGACCTCGGCGAGGAGATTGTTCCGGCCTATGCGGAGTTGCGGCAGCTGCTGACCATGGCCGGGGCAGGTGCATTCGTGATGCGGTACGAGGACTTCGTGGCCGGCCGGATTGAGGTGCTGTCCGCGCATCTGGGCCTGGACCTGTCCGCCGACGTCAGGGTGGATGATTCAGTAGCGCGGGTCGCGCGGTCGCGCTCGAGTGCCAATTGGCGCAAATGGTTCACGCCGGCGGATGTGGAATTCTTTTCGCCGCGAATCGACCCGATTCTCCGCGCCTGTGGTTACGACGCCGACGACTGGCGACTCGACGAAACGCCGGTGCTCGATCCGCGGACTGGCTCCGGGTATATGCAGCGGCTCTATGAAGGCGACTGGTCCGGGCGGCCAGCGGGATGGCGAAGCGTGTGGCGTCGCCTGGCGACCGGGCGCGGTTAGGGAAACTCTGAAAATTTCAGAGTTTTCCTAGTCAACGGATGTTAGACGTTGAAAATGAAAGAAAACGAAAAATCGCACCTTTTCGTTTTCGGCGCTCTGGAAATCCTGGACGGATTGATCGGAGCTTCCCCAGCGCAACTCTGTTCACGTCAGTTTTGCCCTCGCAAGCCGGGGCGGCTTGATACGGCCCCCTGGAATGGCGGGGCGATTGCCGGGCGAGACCTCCGTGTCCCGCCGTGGGTCGCCGGTCAGCCGTGTCCGGCGCGTTCCATGGCCAGTTCCGGCCAGTAGGTCTTTTTCGGATCCTTGGCATTGAGTTCGGCGGCGAGCTTTTTCGCCGCGCCGTAGGTCATCACCTTGTCGGCCATCTTGCCGGCCTCGAAGCCGTACTTCATACGCCAGCCGATGATGAAGCCGTCGCGGTCGGCGTTCTTCGCCAGGGTTTCGCTGTAGGTCATGGATTGCTCCTGAAAGAGGACGGTCTGGGACGCTGCCGGGGGCAACGTCGGGGATTCGGGTCGCCCGGGCGGGACCCGCGCCGGGCGCGAAAGCATGCATCGGGTGTCGCTCCGCTGCAAGCGACCGTTACCAGCGTTTCGGCAGCCGCTCCTTCACGATGATGCGCTTGTCTTCAACTTCGATGTAGCCGCCGGCGCGCAGGTCACTGAGAATACGCGTGACCATTTCCCTCGAAGCGCCCACCATTGAGGCGATCTCCTGGTGCGTGAGCCGCGGGGTGATCATCAAGCCATTTTCCTCCTGCGCCTGGTTGAGCAACAGCCGCGCCGTGCGGCCGTAGACATCCAGCAGCGCGAGGCTGCCGACGTTTTCCGCGAGCGCCCGTACCCGGCGCGCAAGGGTGCGTAGGAGGTTCAGCGCGATTCCCGGGCGCGCATCGAGCCAGCGCAGAAAATCGGCGCGCGTGATCACCAGCATTTCCGCTGGTTCCAGCGTAACCACGGTCGCGACCCTGGGGGCCGGGTCGAGCAACGCCAGATCGCCGAACGAGTCGCCTGCGTCGAGCGTGCCCAGCACCGCTTCGCGGCCCTCGTCGTCGGCGATCAGAACGCGAGCGCGGCCTGATACGATCACGTAAAGCGAGTCGGAATCGTCATCGCGTGAGATGACGACGGCGTTTCTGGGAAAGGCCCGCTGAACTGCCAGGTCGGCAATGACGTTCAGATCGGCGTCGGCGAGACCACCGAACAGCGTGACATCTTTTAGGAGGTAACCCGAGGACATGGTTCCGCTGCAAGGCCGAATTGCACAAGTCGCGAGGATTGTAACGATGTGCGTCGACCGTTCGCCTACGCAACGATGCTGAAGGTCACGCGCGCCAACCACCTGGAGGCGCTTGCGGATGCCTGGCGGCGCGGCGTGGATGGCGGGTGTGCGTCCCCATTTGAACCGGAGTGGCTGGTCGTGCCGGACATCGGAACCGGTCACTGGCTGGTTCAGCAGCGGGCCGCGCAGACCGGCATCGCGGCGAATCTCAAGGCGCTGCTGCCCGCCGAGTTCCTAGCGCGGGTCGCCAACGGCGTCGCCGGCGAGTCGCCCGACGCGGCCGCCTACACGGCCGAGGTGCTCGGCTGGCGTCTGCTGGCCGCGCTCGATCTCGGCACGCAGGCCGGCCCGCCGCTGGACTATTTCCGCGCCCAGGACCGGCGCGGGCAGTTCGAGTTCGCACAGGCGCTGGGGCGGACTTTCGAGCGCTATCTCATCTATCGACCGGAGTGGATCGAGCCCTGGGATCGTTGCGCTACCCGCGACGACTGGCAGGCCGCGCTGTGGGCGCAAATGCACCGCGACCGCGCGCCGGCGCACTGGCGCCTGCGCCTGTCCGACACCCTTGAACGGCTCGCGGACGGGGCGATCTGGCCGTCGGCCGCGCCAGTGGCCGTGTTCGCATCCACGGCCCTGTCGCCCGCCTATCTGGAGGCGGTTGCTGCGCTCGGTCAGTTCCTCGACATCGAGCTCTACGTCCTCGATCCGTGCCGCGAGTACTGGGCTGACCTCGTCGCAGAGCGCACACGCGACCGGCAGAGCGTGCCGCGCCGCGAATACTTCGCGACCGGGCAACCGCTGCTCGGCGCGCTGGCGCGCCCGGCGCGCGACTTCATCGGCGCGGTGCACGGGCTGGACGCGGTCGATGCCGAGGTCTGGGTCGAGCCAGCGTCGAATACGTTGCTCGGGCGGATACAGGCCGACCTGCTCGACCTGCGCGCAGCCGAGCCCGGTGGGGCCATGGGCGACACCAGCGTGCAGTTTCACAGCGCGCATACCCCGTGGCGTGAGGCGGAAGTCCTGCACGATCTGCTGCTCGATCGCTTCGAGTCGCTGCCCGGACTCCGGCCACATGAGATCGCCTTGTTCGTGCCGGACATCGACGAGTACGGCACCGCCCTGCGTGCGGTGTTTGGTGCGGCGCCGGAGCACCTGCGTATCCCGGTGGATCTGGCCGGCGAGCGTGCGCCGGAAATTGCCGCCTGGCAGCGGGCGATCGATGCCCTGTTCGATCTGTGCGCGGACACGCCGCCGATCGAACGGCTGCTCGCGCCGCTGGAGTGTGAAGCGGTCCGTGCGCGGTTCGGCATCGAACTGAGCGAGCTCGCGGATATCGAGGACTGGGTGCGTGCCGTGGCGATGCGTGGTGCGCCCGACACCGACACGGCGCTGGCAATGGCCGACGGACTGGACTTCAGCTGGGCCCAGGGCCTCGACCGACTGCTGCTCGGCGTCGCGTTGCCGGCCGGCGGGGTCGACTGGTTGGACTGGTGCCCGCCGGTGGACTTCGAGGGCGAACGCGGCGAGTGTCTCAGTCGATGGCTGGATTACGTCTCGGTCGTGCGCGAACTGCGCTCGAGCTGGCGCACCGCAGCGGACGCATCCACGTGGATCGAACGCCTGCGCGCACTCGGTCGCGCCGGGTTCGACGGCGAAGCGCAACCGGACGCCGCGGCGGTGTACGACGCCGCGCTGGATCGCATCGAACACGCGCTGACCGTCGCGCGCTTCGCGCGCGAGCTCGATGTCGAGACCCTGCGCGCGGCGCTCGACGCCGCCTGGGCGTCCGGTCGCGGGTCGCCGCGGCTTTCCGGCGGTGTCGTGGTCGCACCGATCGGTCAGCTGCGCGGCGTGCCGTTTCGCGTGGTCTGCGTGCTCGGGCTCGACGCCGAACGTTTCCCGCGGCGGGACCGCGCAAAGGATTTCGATCGACTGGCCGATGAACATCGGGCGGGCGATCCGTCGGCGCGCGACGACGACCGCAACGCGCTGTTCGATGCGCTGGCCGCGGCACGCGATGGCTTCATCGCGAGCTGGTGCGGCCAGCATCCGCGCGACGATGTGCTGCGGCCGTGTTCGGTCGCGCTCGACCACCTGCTGGATACCTGCGTGTCGCTGACCGGCGCGGAGCGCGACGCGCTGATCACACGCCATCCGCGGCATGCGTTCAGCGCACGCTATTTTGCCGCGGACGCACGCTTGTTCAGCTACCGCGGCGAGCGTGTGCCGGCCCCCGCGGTGCCGTTGCGGCCGTTCGTCGACGCGCGAATCGAGGCGGCGCCGGCAGTGGAACCAGCGGTGATCGAGCTGGCGGCGTTCGAGCGCTTCTGGGCCGACGCACCCGGGCGCTGGGTGCGCACGGCACTCGGCATCGATCTGTACGACCGGCCCGATTCGCTGCCTGAGCACGAGCCGTTCGAACTCGAAGCCGATGTGCGAATCGCCCTGCGGCGGGTGCTGCTTGCACAACCCGAGGTCAGCGACGCCTGGCTGCGCCGGCATCTGGAATTGCCGGCCGGGGCGCCGGGCCGCCTGATGCTCCAGAGCGAACGTCAGCTGCTCGCCGGCATGCTGCGCCGGCGCGCGGCGCTGGTCGGTGATCCAGTCGCGGCGCGTGCCTTTGAACTGACCCTGGACGGCGCAGTGCTGACCGGCACGCTGGACGACATCGCCGAGCGCGGCGCGTGGTCGTTTGCGCGCCACTCGAAGCCGTCCGCCCGCGATCAGCTTGCGCTGTGGCTGCGTCATTTGTGCCTGTGCGCCGTGCAACGGTCGGCGGCGGACGTGCAGAGCGTCGTTCTCGGCGGCGACGAAACCAAGAAGTTCGCGGCGGTGGACGATGCGCCGGGCATTCTGACGCGTCTGATCGCCTGGTATCGCCGCGGGCAGATCGAGCCGCTGCCGCTCATTGCGGCCGCCGCGATGGATTACGTCGAAGCGCTGGAAAAGGCCGGCGACCACGACGCGGCCCTGGTCGCCGCGCGCGCCGCGCTCGAACCGGATTATCGCGGCCACACACCGATGAAGCATGCCGGCAATGCACTGGTGTTCCGCGGCCGCGACCCGCTCGCCGAGCCGTTTGCTGAAATCGCCATCGAGGTGTTCGGCCCGCTAGTCGGCGCACGCGTAAAGGGCGGCAAGGGCTGATGCAGACGACCCCGGACCTGGACGTCGACGACGTCGCGCTCGGCGGCTGGCAGCTCGTCGAGGCCAATGCCGGCACCGGCAAGACCTGGGCGCTCGAACAGCTGTACCGGCGGCTGGTCGAGGAGGCCGGGATTCCCGTCGAATCGATTCTGGTCATGACCTTCACGCGCGCCGCGACCGCTGAGCTGCGCGGCCGGATCGCCGGGACACTGGGCAAACGCATCGCCGGGATCGCCGCGGACGACCCGGCCCGCGAGCGTCTGGAGCGCGCCCGCGCGGACATGGACCTCGCCGCGATCCACACCATCCACGGTTTCTGCCAGCGCGCGCTCGACGACCACGCCTTCGCGGCCGGCCAGCCGCTTGCGCGCGAGGCCGCACCGTCGTTGGCCAGCGATCGCGTCGCGGCGCTCGGCGAGTGGTGGAAACGTCAGCTGCCGATGCAGCCGCAGGCGGTGGTGGCGGCGCTGGTCGCCAGCGGGGCCGGGCCGACACGCTGGGCCGAAGATTTCCGCAAGCTGCTGGCGCGGCCGTATCTCGAACACGAGGTGCCGGACGACGGCGGGCTCGATGCTGCGCTCGCCGCCTTCGACGAACAGGCCACGGCGCTTCGCGAGCGCTGGTCGCGCGAGCGCGATGAGTTTGGAGAGATCCTCAGGGACGGTCGCCTGAGCAAGACCTATTTCGGTCAACCGCGCATCCAGCGAGTGTTCGAGTGGCTCGACGCGGTCGCTGCGGGTGTCGACGCTGAGCTTCCCGAACATATAGACCTTCGGGTCTTTGCGCCCGGGGACCTGGGTCAGTTCGCCAAAAAGGGACATACACCACCCGATCACCCGATGTTTGCGCGCATCGAGCGGCTGGGCATGGCGGCGGCGGCCCGTGATGCGGCCGTGGAGATGCGCATCGCAGCGCTGCGGCATGCGGCGTTCGAGTGGCTCGATGCGCAGCTGCCGATACGGCGGCGCGCCGCCCGGGTGCTGGGCTACGAGGACATGCTGGTCGAGCTGCACACCGCGCTCAATGGTGCCGGTGGCGCACCACTCGCCGCGCGACTGCGTCGCAGGTATCGCGCCGCGCTGATCGACGAGTTTCAGGACACCGATCCGCTGCAATACGAGATCGTGCGGCGCATCTTTGCGGACGACGCGCCGGTGTTTCTGGTTGGCGATCCGAAACAGGCGATCTATGCATTTCGTGGCGCCGACGTGCATACCTATTTCCGGGCGCGCGCGCAGGTCGCAACGCGCTGGCTGTTGCGCAGGAACTGGCGCTCGACCCAGGGGATGATCGCGGCGGTCAACGTCCTGTATGCCGCCAATGCCGCGGCGTTTGCGGATGCCTCGATCGATTACGCGCCAAACCTGCCATCGTCCCGGTCGGACGGTGAGCCAGGCGCGGAATCACTGCGCGTGCATTGGCTGGATGCGGCGCTTTCTGCGACCGACGCACAGCCGGTGTTCGCGCAGGCCGCCGCGCGGCTGATCGCGGAGCAACTTGCGGCGCACGGCACGACCCGGCGCGCGGCGGACTTCGCGGTACTCGTGCTTCAGCACGCTCAAGCCGAGCGCATGCGCGCGGCGCTGGCCGCGCTCGGCGTTCCCGCGATCACGCGCACGAAGACCGGCGTGTTCGAGACCGAGGAAGCGCGCGAGCTGCAATGGCTGCTAGCCGCGTGCATCGAGGCCGGGCGCGCGCCGGAACTGCGGCGGGCACTGGCGACCCGGGTGTTCGGGCTGGACGCCACGGCGATCGCCGCGCTCGCGTCCGATGACCGGGCGTGGGCCGGGTATGTGGATCGTGCACATGAATACCAGGCGCGCTGGCACCACGCCGGGGTTGGCGCGATGCTCGAACGGGTGTTTATCGAGCAGCAGGTGTGCGCGCGCCTGCTGGCCGAGCCCGACGGCGCACGCCGGGTCACCAACCTGTATCACCTGCTCGAACTGACCGAGCAGGCCGAGGCCGACGCGGGCCGCTCGCCGCGCGGAACCCTGGCGTGGTTCGAGACCCAACGCGCAGAGCGACCGGCCGGCGATGAGGACCCCTCGCTGCTGCGGCTCGAAACGGATGCCGACGCGGTCCAGATCGTCACCATGCACGCGGCCAAGGGGCTTCAGTATCCGGTCGTCGTGCTGCCGTTTGTCGCCTGCGACAAGGCCGCTGACGATCCAAAGGACTTGGCGATCGTGCACGAGCAGGGCGCGCCGCTCGTGAGCTGGGGCGGGGTCTCCGCGGATCGAGGGGCGCTTGGGCGCGAACAATCCCGGGCCGAGATCGCGCGCCTGCTGTACGTCGCGCTGACGCGCGCGGAGCAAGAGTGTCATGTCTTCAGCGGGCCGGTGAAGCTGACGAAAAGCGGTGGCGTGTCCATGCTCGACCAGCTCGTCAACACCGAGGCGGCGGGCGAACCGGACGCACAGCGACGTTGCTGGGACGCGCTTGTGGCGCAAGCCGGTGGCGCGATTGCGTTCGCGTCGGCGCCGTCCGGGACGGAGACGATTCGGGCCGGTGCGGCGATTGCGGCGGCCGGCAAGGCTCGAAGCTTCACCGGCCGGCTGGCGACGGCACGACGCATCGGAAGTTTCAGTTCGCTGGCGGGCGCGGGGCACGCCGATGACGCACCGGACTACGACCTGATCGCCGCGCAGGCCGAGGCGCCGGAGCCGGCGTCCGCCTTGTCCATCGCCGGGTTTCCACGTGGCGCGCGTGCCGGTGTCTGCCTGCACGAGATCCTGGAACATGCAGAACTCTCCGCTCCGCAGACGGACGGTAACCGCGACGTCGTAGCGCGCACGCTGCTGCGTCACGGCTATCCGCAGACCTGGACCGAGGTTGCGCTGGACATGCTCGGGCGGGTCGCGCATACGGCGCTCGACTCTGCGACCGGCATGACGCTGGCGGACGTGGGTCCGAACCGCATGATCCGCGAACTCGAGTTTCATCTGGGCGCGCGCTTCGACGCTCGAGAACTCGTGCAGCTGCTGCGTCGCCACGACGTGCCCGTTGGCGAGTTGTCCGCCACGCGAATCGACGGATTCCTGCGCGGGTTCGTCGATCTGGTCTTCGAACACGTGGGCCGCTGGTGGATCGTCGACTACAAGTCGAACTGGCTCGGTGCCGATCCGCGCGGGTATCACGCCGCCGCGATGGACGGGGAGATGCGTCGGCACGATTACGCGCTGCAATACCTGCTCTACACCGTCGCGCTGCACCGCTGGCTGGGGCAGCGCCTGCCCGGCTACGACTACGAGCGGAACTTTGGCGGCGTGCGCTATCTGTTCCTGCGAGGGCTCGATCCGCGCGCGCCGGAATGCGGCGTATTCGCGGCGCGTCCGTCGCGCGTGTTCGTCGACGCACTCGATCGCCTGCTGGCCGGTGCACCATGAGCCGGGGGGCGCCGTTCACGGGACTTGGGCGCCACTTCGCCGATTGGGCCGCGCGCCAGAGTACGGGCGAACCCGAACTCGCCGCGCGCATGGCGGGCCTCGCGATCGAGGCCCTGCAGGCCGGGCATGTCTGCCTGGAGGCCGATGCCGCCGGTCTCGACGCCGAGCGACTGTTCGCGACCGGTCTGGTCGGCCACGCCGGCGAGTGCGCGGCACCGTTCGTGCTCGACGCCGCCGGCCGGCTGTACCTGTTTCGGTACTGGGACCACGAAGCCGCGCTGGCGCGACGGCTGGCCGTGCTCGATCGTGCCGCGCCGGTCGCGAACGCCGATGCGATCGGCACCGCGGTCGGGCGCCTGTTCGGGCCGCTCGCTGGGGATGCGCGCGATCGCCAGCGCGAGGTCGCGATGGCCCTGGCCTCGCGCGGTCTGGTGGTCGTCAGTGGTGGACCCGGCACGGGCAAGACCTGGACGGTGGCCAACGCCCTGGCGGTGCTCGCCGAATGCTGGCCCGGTGATTTGCCACCGCGGATCGGCCTTGCGGCGCCTACCGGCCGTGCCGCCGCGCGCCTGGACGAGAGCCTCAATACAGCGTGGCCCGACGCCGCCCGAGCCCCACGCGCGGCCCGGGCGCGGCCGGCGGGGGCGCAGACGCTGCACCGACTGCTGGGGATGCGTCGCGACGGTCGGGCGTCGTTCGACCCGTGCCGACCGCTGCCGCTGGACGTGGTGGTGGTCGACGAGGCGTCGATGCTCGATCTGGCACTGGCGCGCCGGCTCGCGGAAGCGCTGGCCGACGACGCACGTCTGATCCTGCTCGGCGACCGCGATCAGCTGGCGTCCGTCGAGGCCGGCGCGGTGCTGGCGGAGATCTGCGCCGCGGCGGGTCGCGGCGGGCCGCTGTATGGTGCCATGATCGAGCTTACGCACCGGTTCCGCTTCGGAGCGGAATCGCCCATTTCGGCGCTGGCCGATGCCGTGCGCGCCGGAGCTGCCGATGCCGCACTGGCCTCGCTCGGGTCCGGCAATCCAGCGCTGACACTGGTCCCCGCTGAACAGACTGGCGCGCTGCTCGGGACCTACGCGCAGGAACTTGCGCAAGCGATCGGCCGCGGGTCACCCGGCGAGGTCGCGCGCCTGCTGGACCGCGAGCGCCTGATCGCGGTCGTGCGCGAGGGCCCCTGGGGCGTGACCCGCATCGGCGCCGAGGTCGCCCGGCTGACGGCTACCCGCGGCGGCCACGGCGAGCCGCTGCTGGTGCGCGCGAACGATCCGGCGCAGGGTCTGTTCAATGGTGACCTGGGCATTCGCTGGCATGCCGGGCCGGAATCGGGGCCGCCCAAGGTCTGGTTCGACGGTGAGCGCTGGTTTGCCGCCGAACGCATCCCGGCCCACGAGCCGGGCTACGTGCTGACGGTACACCGGTCGCAGGGCGCGGAATTCGACGGTGTGACGCTGATACTGCCGGGCAGCGAAGTTCTGCTGGCAACGCGTGAACTCGTCTACACTGCCGTGACACGGGCGCGCTCGCGGGTGCGGATCGTCGGCTCGCGCGAGCGACTCGCAGCGGCCGTTGCGCGGCGCTTTGAGCGACGCAGTGGTCTCGCAAGCCGCATAGCGGCGGCGCGCGGCCAAACCTGAACGGGGCGATGCAGGCGACCGCGGTGCTCAGGCCCACCTCTGGACGATTGGGTGTAAAAGAATGAAAGCGTCGACGAAGGCGCCATCCGGACGCAAACGCGAAAATCCGACGGCCTGTACCGGCTGCCCGGTGCGGGCGCTGGCGCTGTTTCAGGGCGTGGCCGAGCGTGACCTCGACTGGACCAGCCGCTATCGCGAGGGCCAATACCAGATCGCGGCGCGCGAGACGCTGTTCGAAGAGGGCGGTCGCGGTCCGTTGGCCTTCACGTTGTTCTCGGGCTGGGTGATGCTGTCGGTTTCGCTGGCAAGCGGCAAGCGACAGATCCTGCGCTTCGTGCTGCCCGGCGACTTTCTCGGCTTCCAAGCCGACATGAGCGGCCCGCACATCGCCACGGCCACCGCGCTGACCGATGTGACGGTCTGCGCGTTTCAGCGTGATCGCCTCGCCAGTCTGCTGCGCGAACGCGTCGACCTGGCCAGCCGGATGGCGACGCTGAGCGCCCGCGACCAGTTTCTGTGTCATCAGCACCTGATCGGGACCGGCCAGAAAAGTGCCCGCGAGCGAATCGCGTTTCTGATGCTGGAGCTGTTCCACCGTGTGCGCATCGTGCACGATTTGGTGCCGATGGGCGTGAAATCCGACTCGATCGCGCTGCCGCTGTCGCAGGAGCAGATTGCCGACGCCGTCGGGCTCACGACCGTGCACGTCAACCGCACCCTGCGCGAGATGCGCGAGAGTGGGCTGATGGAGATTCGCGACCACTGGCTGATCATTCACGACCACGACGGGCTCGCGGCGGTCGCGCATTTCGACCCGGCCGTTTTGAGGATGCCTGCAATGTTGTGACCCGGGCGGCCGGCAAACTCGGCGTTCCAGATCGAAACATGCCACACGATGTTGCAGTTGCGGTTTGAAATGTTGCGCACGGCATGGTAGTAAGGACGCCCGGTTTGCTATGAAACCGTAAACACTGCACCTTCTGGAGGAGCAAGCGAATGAAAAGAACGATTATGGTTGCGGCGGCAATGGCCCTGCTGTCCGCGTCCTCGGCCTCGATGGCGGGCCCGTCCGGGCGCACCCTGGCGGTCACCTGTTGGGGTTGCCATGGACCGAATGGCCAGAGCTCGGGCGCTGCGCCTTCGCTCAAGGGCCTGCCGGCTGCGGTGGTGTCTGGCGCGATGAACGATTTCAAGTCGGGCAAGCGTCCCGCGACGATCATGGATCGCATCGCGAAGGGCTATTCCGACGCGGACATCGCCGCGATGTCCGACTACATTTCCAAGCTCTGACGCCGGCCGGAGGAATCATCATGGCAAAGTTCTCACGTCGTAATTTCCTCAAGGTCAGCGGCGCCGCGGGTGCGGCATCGGGCCTTGCATTGGCCGGCTGCCAGGTGGGTGGCGGCTCGAGTGGTCCCAAGAAGGTCGTCGTCATCGGCGGCGGCTTCGGCGGTGCCACGGCTGCGCGTTATCTGAAGCATTTCGATCCGTCGATCGACGTCACGCTGGTCGAGGTCAACACGACCTACGCGACCTGCCCGGGCTCCAACTGGGTGCTCGGCGGCCTGCGCAAGATGTCGGACATCACCATGACCTACGACGGCCTGAAGGCCGCCGGCGTCAAGGTCGTGCACGACTGGGTCACCGGTGTCAGCACCGGCTCGCGCAAGGTCTCGCTGAAAGGCGGCGGTTCGCTGCCGTATGACCGTCTGATCGTCTCGCCGGGTGTCGACTTCGACCCGATGGAAGGCTATGACGAAAACCACAACCCGCATGCCTGGAAGGCCGGTCCGCAGACCGACGCGCTGCGCAAGCAGCTAGAGGCCATGCCCGATGGCGGCACGTTCGTGATCGTCCCGCCGCCGAACCCGTTCCGCTGTCCGCCGGGGCCGGCCGAGCGCATCAGCATGGTCGCGCACTATTTCAAGCAGCATAAGCCGAAGTCGAAGATCATCGCGGTCGACGTCAAGCCGAAGTTCTCGAAGCAAGGCCTGTTCGTGGAAGGCTGGAAGGCCAACTACGACGGCATGATCAACTACATGCACCAGCAGACGATCGAAGGAATCGACTTCAAGAACCGCGTCGTCAAGACCGAGTTCGACGACATCAAGGCCGACGTCCTGAACTACATCCCGCCGCAGAAGGCCGGCTGGATCGCGAAGGAAGCGGGCTTGGTCGACGACAAGGGCTGGTGCCCGGTCGATCACAAGACCTGGGAGTCGACCCAGCAGGCGAACGTGCACGTCATCGGTGACGCCGCGCATCAGTCTCCGCTGCCGAAGTCCGGCTATGCCGCGAACTCCGAGGCGAAGGTCTGCGCCGCGGCGGTGGCCGATCTGCTGAACGGTCGCGAGCCCGGCGACCCGAGCTGGGTCAACACCTGCTACAGCCTCGTGGCCCCGACCTATGGCATTTCAGTTGCCGCGGTTTACAACCTCGAAGGCGGCAAGGTGGCCTCTGTCAAGGGTGCTGGCGGACTGTCCGGAAAGGACACCAGCCGGCAGCTCGAGGCCGTGTATGCGGAAAGCTGGTGGTCGAACATCACTAAAGAGATCTGGGGCTAATCCAAGGCAGCCCGGCGCCGTCTAGACCAAGATCAAGGCGGCACACTCCAGCCCTCAGGCTATAATCCCGCGCGCCGCGCCCGGCGCGCGGGATTTTTTTTGCCCGAAACCCATCGCAATGACCTCCAGCGCAGCCCCGTCACTGACCGCATCCGGCCTCGGCTGCACCCGCGATGATCGCGTGCTGTTTGACGCGCTCGATCTCGGTGTGCGGCCCGGCGAGGTGTTGCAGGTGGAGGGCCGCAACGGCGCGGGCAAGACGACTCTGCTGCGCATCCTGACCGGCGCGCGCCGGCCGGATGCGGGCGAAGTCCACTGGTGTGGCCGGGGGATCGAGACACTCGACGAGCCGTTCGCGCGCAATCTGGCCTATGTAGGCCATCTCGCCGGGGTCAAGCGCGAACTCACGCCCGAGGAGAACCTCGGGTTTGCGCTCATGCTGCACGGCACGCAGGCCGCGATGTCGGTGCGCGAGGCGTTGCGCGAGGTCGAGCTCAACGGCTTCGAGGACGTGCCGACGGCGTTCCTGTCGGCCGGTCAGACGCGGCGTGTGGCGCTTGCGCGTCTGCTGGTCTGCCCGGCGCCGCTGTGGGTGCTCGATGAGCCGTTCACGGCGCTGGACCGTCATGGCATGGAACTGTTCGAAGGCATGTTGGATCAGCATCTCGAAAACGGTGGGCTGGCGGTGCTCAGCACGCACCGGCCGGTGCGGCTGGATCCCGGCCGGGTCGTCACGCTGGACCTGTCGGCCGCATGAGCGGGGCGATCGGCGCGGGGCTGGCGGTCATCCGCCGCGATTTGATGCTCGCGCTGCGCGTGCGTCGTGAGATCGCCAATCCGCTGCTGTTCTTTGTGATCGTGCTGACGCTGTTTCCGCTCGGCGTCGGGCCGGATTCGAAACTGCTGGCGGCACTGGCGCCGGGACTGGTCTGGGTCACGGCGCTGCTGGCGACGCTGCTGTCACTGGACGCGATGTTTCGCGCGGATTTCGACGACGGCGCGCTGGACCTGATGCTCATGAGCCCGCACCCGTTGCCGGTGCTGGTGCTGGCCAAGGCGCTGTCGCACTGGCTGATCGCCGGTGCGCCGATGATCGTGCTCGCGCCGCTGTTCGCGGTATTGCTCGGCTTGCCCGGCGAGGCGATCGGCGCGCTGGTGCTCTCGCTCGCGCTGGGTACGCCCGTGCTGAGCCTGATCGGTGGCATCGGCGCGGCGCTGACGGTTGCGTTGCGTCGCGGCGGGGTGATCCTGTCGCTGCTCGTGCTGCCGCTGTACGTGCCGGTACTGATCTTCGGCGCGGGGGTGGTCGCTGCGGCCGCCGGGGGCTTCGCATATGATGCGTCGTTGTGGTTTTTGGGTGGCTTGCTGATTCTGGCGCTGACGCTGGCGCCGTTCGGCATTGCCGCCGCTCTTCGGATTAGCGTGAACTGAATGGCCGGTGGATTCTTTCATCAAATGGCGTCGCCGCGGTATTTCTATCGCATCGCGGGGCGTTTCATTCCGTGGCTGGGGGCGATTGCGGGCATCCTGATCGTGTTCGGGCTGTGGCAGGGGCTGGTCGTCGCCCCGGCCGATTACGAACAGGGTCAGGGCTACCGCATCATCTTCGTGCATGTGCCGGCGGCGTGGATGTCGCTGTTCATCTACACGACCATGGCGGTGGTCGGCGCGATCGGTCTGATCTGGCGCATCAAGCTTGCACACGTGGTCATGATGGCGAGTGCGCCGATCGGCGCCTCGTTCACGTTTCTCGCGCTGGTGACCGGCTCGCTCTGGGGCAAGCCGATGTGGGGCACCTACTGGGTCTGGGACGCGCGGCTGACCTCGGAGCTGATCCTGCTGTTCCTGTATCTGGGCGTGATCGGCATCTACAGTTCGATCGAGGACAAGCGGTCCGCCGCGAAGGCCGCCGCGCTGCTCGCGATCGTCGGCATCATCAACATTCCGATCATTCACTACTCGGTCGAATGGTGGAACACCCTGCACCAGGGGCCGACCGTGACGAAATTCGACAAGCCGTCGATTCACATCTCCATGCTGATCCCCCTGCTGTCGATGGCGATCGGCTGCACCTTCTACTACGGTGCGACCATGCTCATGCGCGCCCGCGTGCTGGTGCTCGATCAGGAGCGAAACAGCGCCTGGGTTCAGGAACTGGCGGCATCATGAGCTTGTCCGAATGGTTTTCGATGGGCGGGTACGCCGTCTACGTGTGGCCGTCCATCGGTCTCACCGTGGCCGTACTGATCTGGAACTGGATCGCGCCGATGCGAGCGCGTCGCCAGTTGCTCGCTGAACTTGCGCGGCGTCAGCGTCGCGCCGAGAGACGTCAATGACACCGAAACAGAAACGCCGATTTATGGCGGTTGGCCTGATCCTGCTCGGGGTCGCTGCCGCGGGGGCGCTGATCCTGACGGCATTTCAGGACAACCTGATGCTGTTCCACTCGCCGAGCGAGATCGCCGACGGCAAGGCGCCGACGACGCGCAAATTCCGCGTCGGTGGACTGGTCGTGCCCGGGTCGGTCGAACGCGCGCCGCAGTCGCTGCGCGTGCGTTTTCAGATCACCGACAACGCGCGCAGCGTGCCGGTCGAATACGAGGGCCTGCTGCCGGACCTGTTCCGCGAGGGGCAGGGCATCGTCGCGGACGGCCGTCTGGATGGCGGCGGCGTGTTCGTCGCCGACGAAGTGCTCGCCAAGCATGACGAGAACTACATGCCGCCCGAGGTGGCCGATGCGCTCAAGGCCGCCGGCAGCGATCCGCGCCTGCAGGGCCTGAAACAGACGACCGTGCAATGACGCCGGAGATCGGACATTTTGCGCTGATCCTGGCGCTGGTCATCGCGATCGTCCAGGCCGTGGTGCCGATGGCCGGCTCGTTGCTGGGACGCACCGCGTGGATGTCGCTGGCGCGGCCGCTCGCGTTTGGCCAGTTCGCGTTCATGGTCATTTCCTTCGGGACGCTGGTCGATGCCTTCCTGCGCAACGACTTCACCGTCGCCTACGTCGCGCACAACGGCAACACCGAACTGCCGACGCTCTACAAGATCTCCGCGGTCTGGGGGGCGCACGAGGGCTCGCTATTGCTGTGGGGCCTGATTCTGGCCGGCTGGGGCTTCGCGGTTGCGGTGTTCAGCCGGCAGCTACCGCTGACGCTGATCGCACGCGTGCTGTCGGTCATGGGGTTCATCGCGATCGGCTTCCTGCTGTTCATGCTGCTGACCTCGAACCCGTTCGACCGGCTGTTGCCGATGCCGCAGGAGGGCCGCGACCTGAACCCGCTGTTGCAGGATTTCGGGCTCGCGATTCATCCGCCCATGCTGTACATGGGCTACGTCGGATTTTCGGTGGCATTCGCCTTCGCGATCGCCGCGCTGATCGGTGGCCGACTCGATGCGACCTGGGCGCGCTGGTCGCGCCCGTGGACGACCATCGCCTGGGCGTTTCTGGGCACCGGCATCGCGCTTGGTTCGTGGTGGGCCTACTACGAACTCGGCTGGGGTGGCTGGTGGTTCTGGGATCCGGTCGAAAACGCTTCGTTCATGCCATGGATCGTCGGCACCGCATTGTTGCATTCGCTGGCCGTCACTGAAAAGCGCGGTGCGTTCAAGCGCTGGACGGTGTTGCTGGCGATCTCCGCGTTTTCCCTGAGTCTGCTCGGGACCTTCCTGGTGCGCTCCGGCGTGCTGACCTCGGTGCATGCATTCGCATCCGATCCCGAGCGCGGCGTGTTCATTCTGGGTTTTCTCGGCGTCGTGATCGGCGGGTCGCTGACCCTGTACGCGTGGCGGGCGCCCGGCATCAGCGTGGGTGGTGCCTTCAGTGCGTTCTCGCGCGAAACGCTGCTGCTGGCAAACAACGTGGTGCTGGCCGTGGCCGCCGTGACGGTGCTGTTGGGCACGCTGTTTCCGCTGATCGCCGACGCCTTCAACCTCGGCAAGGTCTCGGTCGGGTTTCCGTACTTCAATGCGACCTTCGTGCCGTTGATGGTGCCGCTGTTCGTGCTGATGGGCATCGGGCCGCTGGTCGGGTGGCGCGGCGGTGATGTAGGCGAGTTCGCCAGACGCGCTCGGGTTGCGTTCGCGGCGGCGGTGATCGCCGGTGTCGTGCTTTCCACGCCGCTGATCGGCGCGGGTTCACTCGCGGTCGGGCTCGCCGGTGCGCTGGCGGTGTGGATCGTGGCGACCAGCGCGAATGTGCTTTGGGCGCGCGTGCGACTGCGCTCCGGCATCATCGCCGGGCTGCGTGCTCAGTCGCCGAGCTTCTACGGCATGCTGCTGGCGCACATCGGTGTTGCGTTCACCATCGTTGGTGTCGCGGTGGTGAGCCAGTACGGGGTTGAACGTGACGTCAGCGTGCAGCCCGGCGACACGACCGAGGTGGCCGGCTATCGCTTTGTCTTTGATTCGGTCGCCGACGTCGAGGGGCCGAACTACACCGCACAGCGCGGGCATGTGCGGGTGCTCGATGGCAAGGGCAGGCAAGTTGCCGTGCTGGATCCGGAAAAGCGCGTCTATCGTGTGCAGACCCGACCCATGACCGAGGCCGGCATCGATGCCGGCTTCACGCGCGATCTGTACGTATCGCTCGGCGAACCGCTCGGTGGCGGGGCGTGGAGTCTGCGCGTGTACTACAAGCCGTTCGTGCGCTGGATCTGGCTCGGTGCGCTGCTGATGGCCGCCGGCGGACTGCTTGCGGTCAGTGATCGGCGTTATCGTCTGGTGCGCCGCGCGCGTGCGGGCGCTGCGGATGGTGCGGTGGCAACGCGCGCATGAAGCTGCGGTTTCTCTGGCCGCTGTTGATCTTCGCGGCGCTTGCGGGTCTGTTGTATGCGGGTCTGCACATCGATCCCCGGCATGTTCCCTCGCCACTGATCGGTAAACCGGTTCCCGAGTTCGATCTGCCGTCCCTCAATGATGCGTCCAGGCGTGTCACGAGCGCCGATCTGCGCAAGGAGATCACGCTCGTCAACATCTGGGCGAGCTGGTGCAGTCAGTGCCGCGTCGAGCACGACATGCTGCTGGCGCTGGCGCGCAACGGCGTGCCGATCATCGGCCTGAACTGGAAGGATGAACATGCGGATGCCACGCGCTGGATTCGCAGCCTCGGCGACCCGTACCGGATGACGGCGTTCGATGCCGATGGTCGCGTCGGGATCGACTGGGGTGTCTATGGCGCCCCTGAAACCTTTGTCGTGGATGCCAATGGCATGATTCGCTACAAGCACATCGGCGCGCTGACGCCGGAGGTCTGGCGTGACACGCTCGAACCGCTGATCGCGAAGATCAGGGCCGGCGCATGAAGCGTGCCATTGCGTGGATGGGTCTTGCCCTTTGGACGCTGCTTTCCTCGACGGGTCTGCACGCAACGGAGCTCCGTGATTTTGGCTCGAAGGCTGACGAGGAACGTTACAAGGACCTGATCGCCGAGCTGCGCTGCATGGTCTGTCAGAACCAGTCGCTCGCGGATTCCGATGCGCCGCTCGCCAAGGATCTGCGCGATGAGGTCTACGAGATGTTCAGCGCCGGGCAGAGCAATGTCGAGATCACGGATTTTCTGGTCGCGCGGTATGGTGACTTTGTGTTGTATCGGCCGCCGGTGAAAAGCGAGACCATCGTGCTTTGGGCCGGGCCGTTCGTGCTGTTGCTGGTGGTCGTGATCGGCGTCGCGATCTATCTGCGCCGTCGTACACCGGTGACCAACATCGCTGCGCTTTCCGATGACGAGCGTGAGCGCCTGAATCGCGCGCTGAACGATACCGACCGCGAAGACCGGAATTGAATTGATGTTCTGGACAGTTGTTGCCGCGATGCTCGCGCTCGCGCTTGCGCTCGTAATGTTCCCCCTGCTGCGTCACCAGATCAGTGCGCCGGAACGTGCGCGTGCCCTGAATCTGCGTGTCTACAAGGCGCGGCTCGCGGAACTCGAGGCCGAGCGCGACAATGGCGTGATCGCACCCGACCAGTTCGAGGCCACGCGCGCCGATGTGCAGCGCGAACTGCTCGGTGACGTAGACCCGGATGCGAAACCCTCACCGGTTGCGGCGGCGGGTCGTCCCGCCTGGGGCATGGCGATCGTGCTGGTCGTGGCGATCCCGGTTGCGGCGATACTGTTTTATGGCCTGCTCGGCGCGCAGTCGCTGGTTCCGCAGTTCGAGGTCGCGATTGCGCAGCGCGGAACCGCGGTTGCCGGTGGGGGTGATGCCGCGCCGCAGATGTCCGTCGAGGAGATGGTCGAACGGCTCGAGCAGAAACTTCAGGCCAATCCGGACAATCCCGAAGGCTGGCTGATGCTCGGGCGCAGCTACACCGTCATGGGGCGCATCGAGGAAGCCGTGCCGGCCTACGAGCGTGCGCTCGAGCTCTACGAGCACCCGCCCGCGTCGGTTTACCTCGGATTGGCGCAGGCGCTCGCGACGGTCAATGAGCGGAATTTCACCGGGCGTCCGGCGGCCTTGCTGGATGCCGCCTTGGCCGCTGAACCCGACAACCCGGTGGCGGCCTGGTTGCGCGGATTCGCGCACTATCAGGCCGACGAAAACAACGCGGCGATTGCCGTCTGGCGCGATCTGCTTGCGCGGCTCGATCCGGACGGTGAAGACGCGACCCGCGTTCGCGAGTCCATCCAGATGGCCGGTGGCACGGTGGAGGGGGCGCCCGAGCTCGCCGCTGCGCCCGAGGTCGTGGCCGACGCCGGCGCGCGTAGCGTACAGGTCGACGTCACGCTTGCCGACGAGCTGCGCAGCCAGCTCAAGGGCGATGAAACGGTATTCATTTTTGCGCGCGCCGCGAGTGGTCCACCGATGCCGCTCGCGGTTGCACGAATCCCCGTGAGCACCCTGCCGACACAGGTGCAGCTCGACGATTCCATGGCGATGATGCCGCAGCTCAGGATTTCGGCGTTCGACCAGATCCGGGTGCAGGCGCGGGTGTCACGCTCCGGTCAGCCGACGGCATCGAGCGGTGACTTCGAAAGCGAGTCAAAAACGCTCGGCTCGGACGAGAATCAGGCCGCGCTCCTTATCGCGCGGGTCGTGCCTTAGGCCGACGCTTGCGCGGCCCGCGTGCGGCGGGTTGTGTATGGCGGGACGGATTCCTTGCTCGCTTGCCCGGGGCTGGTTGATTTCTGTGCCCACGTCCGGCGCTGCCCGGGCGCTCTGCCGGAACGAGCTGGTTCTCGCCATCGCCGATCAGTTCCTCGCGATGCATGTCCTTCAGCGCTGCGCGCAGCAGCGGCCAGTTCTTCTCGTCGTGATAGCGCAGGAACGCCTTGTGCAGCCGACGCTGTTCGGGGCTGCGCGGCACGAACATTTTGTCGGTCTTGTAGCCGACCTTGTGTAGCGGATCGCGGCCCGAGTGATACATCGCCGTGGCCATGGCCATCGGTGACGGATAGAAGGTCTGTACCTGGTCCGGGCGGAAGCGCTGCCGCTTCAGCCACAGCGCGAGGTTCAGCATGTCCTCGTCGGTCGAACCCGGATGCGCGGCGATGAAATATGGAATCAGGTACTGTTCCTTGCCGGCCTCTTTCGAGTAACGATCGAACATCGCCTTGAACTCCTCGTAGCTGTCCATGCCCGGTTTCATCATCTTCGACAGTGTGCCTTCCTCGCTGTGTTCCGGGGCGATCTTCAGATAACCGCCGACGTGGTGCGTGACGAGTTCGCGTACATACTCGGGGTCCCTCACGGCAAGGTCGTAGCGCAGACCCGAGGCGACCGCGACACGCTTGACACCGGGCACCTGTCGCGCCTTGCGGTAAAGCTCGGTGGTCGGTGAGTGGTCGGTATCGAGGTTCTTGCAGATGGTCGGATACACACAGGACAGACGTCGGCAGTTCGACTGGATTTCGTCGCTCTTGCAGCGAAGCTGGTACATGTTGGCCGTCGGGCCGCCGAGGTCCGAAATCGTTCCGGTAAACCCCGGCACCTTGTCGCGAATCGCTTCGATCTCGCGCAGGATGGATTCATGTGAGCGACTCTGGATGACGCGGCCCTCGTGTTCGGTGATCGAACAGAACGTACAGCCACCAAAGCAGCCGCGCATGATGTTCACGGAGAAACGGATCATCTCGTAGGCGGGAATGCGCCGTTTCCCATAGGACGGGTGCGGCACTCGCGCATAGGGCAGGTCGAACACGCCGTCCATCTCGTCGGTTTCCAGCGGGATTGGTGGCGGGTTGATCCAGATCTCCCGCGTACCGTGGCGCTGCACCAGCGGCCGTGCGTTGTGCGGATTGGCTTCGACATGCAGCACACGCGATGCGTGAGCATAGAGCGTCGCGTCGTTGCGTACCTTTTCGAACGACGGCAGGCGTATGCAGGTGGTGCGCGGGTCGAGCGACTCGCTGCGATGCAGCGGCAAGGGGACGACGCGGACGGTGGTGCTTTCGGATGCGGCACCGTCGCTCTTCGTGCAACCCGCTTTCGCTGCCTCGTATTGGTAAGGGCTCGGGATCGCGTCGATGGTTCCCGGCCAGTCGACGCGGGAACTGTCGAGTTCGGTCCAGCCGGCCGCCACGGATTCGAGCACGACCGCGGTGCCGCGGATGTCGTGCATGTCGCGAATGCGTTCGCCGCGTGCGGCACGTGCCGCGAGTTCGGCGATGGCGCGTTCCGCGTTGCCGTACAGCAGGATGTCCGCGCCCGAATCGATCAGGACCGAACGGCGCACCTCGTCGTCCCAGTAGTCGTACTGCGCGATGCGGCGCAGACTGGCTTCGATGCCGCCGATGACGATCGGGACGTCGTGGAACGCCTCGCGGCAGCGCTGGCTGTAGACAATGACCGAGCGGTCCGGGCGACTGCCGCCGATTCCGTCCGGCGTATACGCATCGTCGTTGCGCAGTTTTCGGTCCGCCGTATAGCGGTTGATCATCGAATCCATGTTTCCGGCAGTCACGCCGAAGAACAGATTCGGCGGGCCGAGTGCGGCGAATGCCCTTGTGTCGCGCCAGTCCGGCTGCGCGATGATTCCGACGCGAAACCCCAGTGCTTCCAGAAACCGGCCGATCACGGCCATGCCAAAACTGGGATGGTCGATATAGGCATCGCCCGTCACCAGGATGATGTCGCAGCTGTCCCAACCGAGCGGCTGCATCTCGGCGCGCGACATCGGCAGAAACGGTGCCGTGCCAAAGCACTCCGCCCAGTAGCGCGGGTGCGAGAAGAGATTGGTCGCGGTCTGTTGCATGGTTTTGGGGTTTAAAGGGATGCGCGAACGGGTTGACGGCGCGCGCAGCCGATGCACGCTCGTCACAGGGCAAGTGGCGCCTTCAGGCGGGCGTAATTATACGGCCGGCCCGCGCGGGTCGGCCCGGGTGCGATGCGACGGGTTGCCAGGCTGTTGAAATTCTCATTTCAACAGCCTGATCACGCGAGACAGGGACGTCTCGCCCGAAAATCGAACATGCAAGTGTTGGATTTTCGGAGGCAACCGAAAACCACGCTTTTCGGTTGCGACGTTGAAAAGGCCATGGATGGGCCTTTTTCAACATCCTGTTAAAGCCCCAGCAGTTCGGCGTGCAGGCCGTGGGCGCGCACTTCGCCGAGCACGTCGGCGGTGCGCAGTCGTGCGTGGTCGAAATCCACGATCATCAGATGCTGGGCTCGGTCGCTGACGCAGGCGCTGATGATTCCGTCGCGTTGCGATACATCCCGCTGCAGGCGGTCGAGTTCGGCCGCGGGCAGGGTTTCGTCGATATGTACGAGTACGTTGGCCATGGGATTCCTCCGGCCGGCGGCGCCGGCAGCGTGTCGCGGGAGGGTGATACTCGAGACAGGAGCCCCCGGGGCACGTGCGGCGTCGCGGCCTGACCGGTCATGGACGTCGGGGACAGCTCCGCGCGGGCGCGGCCCCCGTCCGGCCCGCCGGGCCAAGCTGCGGCTGGCCCGTCAAGCCTTCTCTGGTTATAGACCAGCGGGCGGGGTTTTCAATGCCCTTCGGCGTTCGGCGCCAGAGCGGCGCCTGCGGACGACCGGCAGGCCGAGATCAATGCGCGCGCGGCGGGCGATTCCTCGCGTCGGCGGTGGCGCACGATCCCGAGCTGGCGGGTCATGCGCAGCTGTGGAACGTCGATTTCGGTCACGCTCGGCCCAACCAGACTGCGTGGCAGCACGCTCCAGCCGAAGCCGACCGAGACCAGCATGCGGATCGTCTCCAGGTGGTCGGTCTCCAGCCGCACACGCGGGCTGAGCCCGGCCGCCGTGCAGGCGCGGTCGATCAGGGTGCGGGTCGTCGTGCCGCGGGCAGGCAGGATCGCGGGCAGGGTCGTCAGTGCGTCGAGCGGCCGAACCGCGCCGAGCCGCGACGGCGTCGCGACTGGCACCAGCGGATCCTCCCAGATCGGCGTTAGCGCCAGCAGCGGGTCCTCGCGCAGCGGCAGCGTCACGATCGCGAGTTCGAGCCGTGACTGCCCGACGGCGGCCCACGCAGCTTCCGAAGCCAGAAAGCTGAGATCGAGCTCCACGCGCGGATAGCGGCCGATGAATGTTCGCAGCACCGGCGGCAGGCGGTGCAGGCCGATGTGATGGGAGGTCGCGACGCTGAGACGTCCGGCGACCTCGACGGAACTCGCGGCAACGGCAGCCCGCGCACGCGCGATGCCGTCCAGCACCCCGTGTGCGTGGGGCATCAGGTTGATCCCGGCGGCCGTCAGTTTCGCGCCGCGTCCGACCCGGTCGAACAGGCGCTCACCGAGCTCGGATTCCAGGGTGGCGATCCGCTTGCTGACCGCGGGTTGGGTCAGGTGCAGGGCCTCGGCGGCCAGTGAAAACGAGCCGTGTTCGGCGACGGCGAGATAGGCGCGCAGGCTGGCGGGGTCCATGGAGGAATTATATGCATCAGGAATTCGAAAAATAATAAATATGAATTGTAGTTATTCATTGGCTACGCCATAGTGGGTGCCACAATTGCCGGCCCGGAGCCCCTGATGTCGCGTACGCTCTACGACAAACTTTTCGACGAGCACGTCGTCCGCCGCGAGCCGGACGGCACGGCGCTGCTGTACATCGACCGCCATCTGGTGCATGAAGTCACCTCGCCGCAGGCCTTTGAAGGCATGCGCATGGCCGGGCGCGACCTGTGGCGTCGCGGGGCCAACCTCGCGGTGCCCGATCACAACGTGCCGACGGTCAACCGCGCCGGCGGGATCAGCGATGCGCTGTCACGCATCCAGGTCGAGACGCTGGACAGCAATTGCCGCGCCTTCGGCATCACGGAGTTCGGCATCGACGATCCGCGTCAGGGCATCGTCCATGTCATCGGGCCGGAGCAGGGCGCGACCCTGCCGGGCATGACCATCGTTTGCGGCGACTCCCATACCTCGACGCACGGCGCGTTCGGGGCGCTGGCCTTCGGCATCGGTACCTCCGAGGTCGAACATGTGCTCGCGACGCAATGTCTGGTGCACAAGCGCGCGAAAAACATGCGCATTCGCGTAGAGGGAACGCTCGGGTTCGGGGTCACGGCCAAGGACATCATCCTTGCAATCATCGGCGAGATCGGCACCGCGGGTGCGACCGGCTATGTCGTCGAGTATGCCGGCTCGGCGATCCGCGGGCTTTCGATGGAAGGGCGCATGACCGTCTGCAACATGTCCATCGAGGCCGGCGCGCGCGCTGGCATGGTCGCCGTGGACGAGACAACGATCGACTACCTGCGCGGGCGTCCCTACGCGCCGGTCGGCGAGCAGTTCGAGCGGGCCGCCGAATACTGGCGCGGTTTGGTCAGCGATCCGGATGCAAAATTCGATCGAGAGGTGGTGCTGGATGCGGCAGAGATCGCGCCACAGGTCAGCTGGGGCACGTCACCGGAAATGGTCGTTCCCGTGACCGACACCGTGCCCGATCCGGGCGCGCAGTCCGACGCGGTCCGTCGCGACGGCATCGCGCGCGCGCTCGACTACATGGGGCTCGCCGCCGGCACGCCGATTTCCGCGATTCGCCCGGACAAGGTGTTCATCGGCTCGTGCACGAACGCGCGTATCGAGGATCTGCGTGCGGCGGCCGGCGTGGTGCGCGGTCGCAAGGTCGCCGATTCCATCCGGCTGGCGATGGTCGTGCCGGGATCCGGGCTGGTCAAACGTCAGGCCGAAGAGGAAGGCCTGGACCGGATCTTCATCGAGGCCGGTTTCGAATGGCGCGAACCGGGCTGCTCGATGTGTCTGGCCATGAATGCGGACCGTCTCGAACCCGGTGAGCGCAGTGCCTCGACCTCGAACCGCAATTTCGAGGGTCGCCAGGGGCAGGGCGGGCGTACCCATCTGGTCAGCCCCGCGATGGCCGCGGCTGCGGCGATCACGGGTCACTTCGTCGATGTGCGTGAATTCGCGCCGGCCGCGGACTGAACCGAGGATCACGATCATGCAGGCTTTCACCACCTTTGAAGGACTCGTCGCGCCGCTCGACCGTTCCAACGTCGATACCGATGCGATCATCCCGAAGCAGTTTCTGAAGTCGATCCGCCGCAGCGGATTCGGTCCGTACCTGTTCGACGACTGGCGCTACAAGACACCGGGCGAGTACGGCATGCCGGCCAGTGCGCGCGAGGAAATCCCGGACTTCGTGCTGAACCAGCCCCGGTACCGGCAGGCCAGCATACTGCTGGCGCGCGAGAACTTCGGTTGCGGATCGTCCCGCGAGCATGCGGTATGGGCGCTGACCGATTTCGGTTTTCGCGTCGTCATCGCGCCGAGCTTCGCCGACATCTTCTACAACAACTGCTTCAAGAACGGGCTGCTGCCGATTGTGCTGGATGGGCAGGAGGTCGATGGACTGTTTGATGCAACCGAGCGACAGGACGGCTATCGCCTGTCGGTCGACCTGCCCGCGCAGCGGGTCGTCACGCCGGATGGTCATTCGTTTGCGTTCGACATCGATGCGTTCCGCAAGGAACGCATGCTCGAAGGGCTGGACGACATCGGCCTGACGCTTCGGCATGCCGACGAGATCCGTGACTACGAGTCGCGACGTCGGGAAAGCCGTCCATGGTTGTTCGAATCTTCGAAAGTGTGAACGGGGTATTTGTCTGATGAGTCATCTGATCGCGATACTGGCGGGCGACGGGATCGGTCCCGAAATCATGGTGCAGGCCCGTGCTGTCCTCGAATGGCTGAACGCCAACGCCGGGCTTGATGTTGAACTGCGCGAGGCGGCGGTCGGCGGTGCGGCGATCGACGCCACAGGCGGGCCGCTGCCCGAATCCACGCTGGCGCTCGCGCGCGAGGCCGATGCAGTACTGCTCGGCGCTGTGGGCGGACCGAAGTGGGAATCGCTGGAGATCGCGCGGCGGCCGGAGAAGGGACTGCTTGGGCTGCGCGCGGAACTCGGCCTGTTTGCGAACCTGCGCCCGGCGATCGTGTATCCGCAGCTTGCCGACGCGTCGCCATTACGCGAGGAGATCGTCGCCGGCCTGGACATCCTCATCGTGCGCGAACTGACCGGCGGCATCTACTTCGGTCAGCCGCGCGGCATTCGGACCCGTGCCGACGGTGCGCGCGAGGGTTTCAACACGCTGGTGTACTCGGAACCCGAGATTGAACGCATCGCGCATGTCGCGTTCCGGGCCGCGCAGGTGCGCGGCCGTCGCCTGTGTTCGGTCGACAAGGCCAACGTGCTGGAGGCGACGGAATTCTGGCGGGAGGTCGTCACGCGCGTCGGGCGGGAGTATCCGGACGTCAAACTCAGCCACATGTATGTGGACAATGCAGCGATGCAACTGGTGCGTGCACCAAAACAGTTCGACGTGATGGTCACGACGAACATGTTCGGTGACATCCTGTCGGACGAGGCATCCATGCTGACCGGGTCGATCGGCATGCTGCCCTCGGCGTCGCTGGATGCGAACAACAAGGGCATGTATGAGCCGATCCACGGATCGGCGCCGGATATCGCCGGACAGGATCGCGCCAACCCGCTTGCCACGGTCCTTTCCGTGGCGATGCTGCTGCGTTACAGTCTGGCGCGCGCGGACTTGGCGGAGCAGATCGAGCGCGCCGTGGCTGCCGTGCTCGATCGTGGTCTGCGCACCGCGGACATCGCCGGCTCCGGCCACGAAGTGGTTGGCACCCGCGCCATGGGCGAAGCGGTCGTCGCGGCGTTGGCCGCGGGCTGATCGGGCATAGTGATATCTTTCTGACGAGACTTTGATGAGCAAGACATACGATGTCGCCGTGGTCGGCGCGACGGGCGCCGTTGGCGAGGCCATGCTTTCCATCCTGGCCGAGCGGAAGTTTCCGGTCGGGAAGGTTTATGCGCTCGCTTCGAGCCGCTCGGCCGGCAACCGCGTGCCGTTCGGCGACGGCTATCTGAAGGTCGAGGACCTCTCGACGTTCGATTTTTCCAAAACGCCCATTGGTCTTTTTTCCGCCGGAGCCAGCGTTTCGGCCGAATATGCACCGAAGGCGGCCGCCGCCGGCTGCGTCGTGATCGACAATACCTCGCAGTTTCGCTACGACGACGACATTCCGTTGGTCGTGCCCGAGGTCAACCCGGAGAAGATCGCCGATTACCGCAACCGCGGCATCATCGCGAATCCGAACTGTTCGACGATCCAGATGCTGGTGGCGCTTAAACCCATCTACGATGCGGCCGGCATCGAGCGCATCAACGTCGCGACCTACCAGGCGGTCTCCGGCACCGGCAAGGAGGCGATCGAGGAGCTGGCGAGCCAGACGGCGAATCTGCTGAACGCCAAACCGGCGCGCGCCGAGGTCTATCCGAAGCAGATCGCGTTCAACGTGTTGCCGCATATCGATGTCTTCCTCGACAACGGCTACACCAAGGAAGAGATGAAGATGGTCTGGGAGACGCGCAAGATCATGGGCGACGAACGCATCCAGGTGAATCCGACGACCGTCCGCGTGCCGGTGTTCTATGGCCACTCCGAGGCTGTACACATCGAAACCCGGGACAAGATCAGCGCGGAGGCCGTGCGCGAGCTGCTGAAAAAGGCCCCAGGCGTGGAGGTGCTCGACGAGCGCGCCCCGGGCGGCTATCCGACGCCGGTCACCGAATCGGCCGGGCGGGATGCCGTTTTCGTCGGCCGGATTCGCGAGGACATTTCGCATCCGCGCGGGATCGACCTGTGGGTGGTCGCCGACAATGTTCGCAAGGGCGCGGCCCTGAACAGTGTCCAGATCGCGGAAGTGTTGGTAAAAGACTTTTTATAAGCTATAGTTACGCGAAAATTATAAAGCGTATTCTACAGTCGGCCGGCGCGCGCACGCGGCTCGACCGGGCGGGAGGGCGCACAACGACGCCTCGAGAGGAGAATTGCTCGTGCGTAAAACAGTTGCGGTAATTGCCGGGGTCCTGAGTCTGTCCCCCGTGGCGCTGTTCGCGCTGGGGCTTGGGGACGTACACACCAATTCCGCGCTCAACCAGCCGCTCGACGCCGAGATCGACCTCGTGTCGGTCGAACCGGTCGACTTCCAGAACCTGCGCGTGAACTTGGCCTCCGACGAGGCCTTCGAGCGTGCCGGCGTGCCGCGCGCGTTCCTGCTCACCAGCCTGCGCTTCGAGCCGGCCCAGCGCGCGGATGGCACTTACTACATCCATGTCACGACCCGGGAGCCGGTTCGCGAGCCGGTCGTGGATTTCATCCTCGAGGCGGACTGGCTCAAGGGCCGCCTGCTGCGCGAATACGCGGTTTTCCTGGATCCGCCGACCGTCGTCGCACGCGCCCAGACCCCGATCGTAACGCCGCCGAAGGCCGAGCCGGTGCCCGCCCGGCCGACCGCTGGCGCGACCGCCGCCGCGCCGTCTGCGAGCGTCCCCGCGCCAGCCGCGTCGTCCAGCCCGGACGGTGCCGCGATGGGCGTCGATGCCTACGGACCGACCAAACGCAATGACACGCTGTGGGTCATTGCCGAGCAGATGCGTCGATCTGATTACAGTCACGCGCAGACGATGATGGCCATCGTGCGCGCGAACCCCGGGGCGTTCATTGGCGGCAACGCGAATCTTCTGAAGACCGGCCGGATTCTGAACGCGCCGACGGAGTCGGACTACGTTGAACCCGGTGCTGCCCAGCGCGAGTTTGCCCGCCAGGTCGCCGAATGGCGGTCGACGCGTGAAGTGGCTGCGGTCGACAGCGTGCCCGGTGCACCGGTGGTGCCCGAGGCAGGCGCCAAGGAAATGCCGTCCACGGTGGTCACGGCACCAGAGTCGACTGCGCCCTCGCTCAAGCTCGCCAGCGCCAAACCCGGCGCGGCCGAGCCGGGCCCCGCCGCACAAGACAATGCCGCTGAAGGTCTGCAAGAGGAACTCAGTCAGGTCCGTGAGAAGCTGGTCCTGGCCGAGGAACGCAATGCCTCCGCGGCGCAGGAGAACGCCGAACTTGGTTCGCGTGTCTCGGACTTGGAGGAGCGCATCGATGCGATGACGCGCCTGTTGACCTTCAAGGAAGAGCAGCTCGCGCTCTTGCAGCAGCGACTTGCGCAAGCGCAGGACGCCGAGGCCGCGGCCCGCGAGGCCGCAGCCGCTGCCGCGGCAAAGATCGATTCCGCCGGCATGGTCGATACCACGGTGGCGGACGACGCGCAGCCCGCAATGCCGGAGATGGCGCTCGCCGAGCCTGCGGCGATCCCCGAGGCGCCGACCGGGCCGGCCAGCGAGACCGTCGCCCCGGTCGAGCCGGTCATGCCCGAACCCGTCGCCGAGAGCCCGTCTGCGGAACCGGTCGTTGCTCCGCCGGTCGTCGAGCCGCCGGCCCCGACCAAGATCGTCGAGGCGCCGCCGCCCGAGATCGTTTCGGTGAAGAAGCCGGCTGAACCCAAGCTTGGGTTCATGGACCGGGCCATGGCCAACCCGCTGGTGGTCGGCCTGGTTGGTGCGTTCATTCTGATTCTGGTGGCACTGCTGTACGTCGCCTGGCGCCGTCGCCAGATGGGTCGCAGCGACTTTGCCGTCGCACCGGCCGCCGCTGCGGCCGCTGCCGGCGCCGCCGGTCGTGCCCCGGACCTCGGGCCGGCGTCCGCGCCAAGCGAGGACACCTCTTTCCTGAGCGATTTCTCGCCAAGCGATATCGACGCGATCCAGGACGACACCGGCGAGGTCGATCCGCTCGCCGAGGCCGACGTCTATCTGGCCTACGGGCGCTACCAGCAGGCGGAAGAGCTGGTGAGCGAGGCCATCGAGGCCCACCCCCAGCGCACCGACCTCAAACTCAAACTGCTCGAGATTCACTTCGCGACCAAAGACCACGGTGCGTTTGATGCCCTCGCCGAGGAACTCAAGGGCAAGGGGCTGGACCGCGACACCAGCGTCTGGAACAAGGTGCTCGCCTGGGGCTATGAGCTCAATCCGAAGAACGCGATGTATGCCGCGGCCGCAGGTGGCGCGGCGGCGTTCGGGGCATCGGCCGTGGCCGACGATGTGGACGGCGCGTCCGGTTTCGGCGAGGCCGGCGATGATGATCTCGACGCGTTCGATTCCGCGCCGGTCTCCAACTATCGGCGCGAGCCCGATATCGACAGTCTGACCTCGGATTCCGATCTGCTGTCCGAGGAGTCCAGCAGTCATTTGCCGGACGAACTCGAGGGACTGTCGGAGCTTGATCTCAATGCCGAGTCCGAACTGGACCTCGACATGGATCTTTCCTCGGCGGCGTTCTCGGGCCGATCGGACGCGTCGACGTTCGATTCGGAGATCAGCGATGTCGAGGACCGTCCGAGCACGTCACGCCCGGGTTCGAGCAGCGTGTTCGATGACCTGAATCTGGACCTCGACGACGACACCGGTACCGAAGGGCCGGGTTCGCGCGGAAGTGACGAGTTCGACTCGTTGATGGCCGAACTCGACGATATCGACGATTCCGAAATTTCCCCGGAGATGGACTCCGCAGACCGGGAGGACGACGACATGCTTGCAGAACAGCTACCCGACCTCGATCTGGACCTTGACGAGCTCGGCGAAGTCGAGCCGGCATCCGGGCTCAGACACGATTCCGCACCGGGATCCAAGTTCACGGATGACGAGATGCCGTCGTCGGCGCTCGGATTCGATATGGGATCGGGCATGACCGGCCACGGCGACGACGCCGTACCAGACGACGACGAGGTTTCCACCAAGCTCGATCTTGCGCGTGCCTACATGGAGATGGGTGACGCCGAGGGTGCGAAGAGCATTCTGCTGGAGGTTGTGGACGAGGGCTCCGGCCGCCAGCGTGACGAGGCGCAGGGGCTGCTCGACCAGCTGTGACGGGCAGGGCGGGGCCGCTGCTGGCTCCGCACTCCGATCGATCGAATCGCGGCCGCCGCTGGGCGGCCGCGGCCGTTTTCACCGGGCATGATTGTTCGTCCAGGTCCATCCATGACGTCCGGCCACCAGCGCACTGAAGACGCTGCAAGCCGAATGCGCCTGAACCTCTGAAGAATGCGCCAACCGTGACGCGAATCGCGATCGGCATCGAGTACGACGGCAGCCGCTATTGCGGTTGGCAAATGCAGGCGAACGGACCATCGATCCAGGCCGCGGTCGAGACCGCCGTCGGTCAGGTCGCCGCGCACGCCGTGCTGATCACGGGGGCCGGTCGAACCGACGCCGGCGTCCACGCGCTGGGGCAGGTCGCGCACTTTGATTCGGAAGCGCTGCGCGATCCGCGCAACTGGCTGCTCGGCATCAATTCCAATCTGCCGGCGGACATTGCCGTCGTCTGGGTGCGAGAAACCGACGAGTCTTTCAACGCGCGGTTTTCGGCACGCGCTCGCACGTATCGTTACGGTATCCTGAACCGGGCTGTGCGACCGGCGCTGCACGCAACGCGGCTCAGCTGGTTTCGCAGGCCACTGGATGCGGCTCGAATGCATGCTGCGGCGCAGGCGCTGGTCGGCGAGCACGATTTCAGTGCGTATCGGGCGCAGGCCTGCCAGGCTCGTCACCCGGTCCGCGAAATCGAGTCCATTGCGGTGACCCGCGCCGGCGATGAGGTGTGGATCGAAGTGACCGCGAATGCGTTTCTCCACCACATGGTTCGAAACATTGTCGGTGTTCTGATGGCGATCGGCAGTGGCGAGCGCCCCGCAAGCTGGGCTGGCGAGGTGCTGGCGACCCGCCGGCGCGCGCTCGGCGGTGTGACGGCACCGCCGCAAGGGCTTTACCTCGTAGCGGTGCGTTATCCGCAACGGTTCGGCCTGCCCGATTTCGCAACCGGGGGCGAAACATGAGCGTTGTCGCGGCTGCGCGCCGTCGCACCCGCGTTAAGATCTGCGGCATTACGCGGCCCGTCGACGCCGAGGCGGCGGTCGAGGCTGGCGCGGATGCCATCGGGCTGGTATTCCATCCATCAAGTCCGCGCAACGTGGATGCGGACACCGCCGCCCGAATCGCGCGCGCGGTCCCGGCGTTCGTGACGGTCGTGGGGCTGGTGGTCGACGCCGAGGAGCGGCGAATCCGAAGCCTGCTGGACGCAACAGGGGTGGAACTGTTGCAGTTTCACGGCGACGAATCGGCGGAGGCCTGTCGCCCGTACGGACGTCGCTATCTGAAGGCCATTCGGATGCGGCCCGGAGTCGATCTGGCGGCGGCGGCTCGGGCCTATCACGATGCCGCGGCGCTGCTGCTGGATGCCTACGTTCCGGGCGTCCCGGGGGGCACTGGCAGCGTGTTCGACTGGTCGCGTGCGCGGCTGGACCCGGGCCCGCCCGTGGTGCTGGCTGGCGGGTTGACGCCGGAAAACGTCGCCGACGCGATCCGGATCGTGCGACCATGGGCCGTGGATGTCAGCGGCGGCGTCGAAAGCGCGCCCGGCATCAAAGACGCAGAGAAGATCCGCCGGTTCATCGCCGGCGTGCGAGATGCAGATGACGACTGAGGCGACAAGCAATACCCGATTGCCCGATGCACGCGGCCACTTCGGCGTCTATGGCGGCCGTTTCGTGGCGGAGACCCTGATTGCGCCGCTCGAGGAACTCGAGGCCGCGTGGAAGCGCTATCTGGCAGACCCCGAATTCCTCGCTGAACTCGACGCGGACCTGCGTGACTACGTCGGCCGTCCGTCGCCGCTGTATCACGCGGCGCGCCTGAGCCGGCAGAACGGCGGTGCGCAGATCTGGCTGAAACGCGAGGATCTCAACCACACCGGCGCGCACAAGGTGAACAACACCGTCGGGCAGGCGTTGATTGCCCGGCGCATGGGCAAGACCCGCATCATTGCCGAGACCGGCGCCGGCCAGCATGGCGTGGCCACGGCCACGGTCGCCGCTCGCCTCGGACTGGAGTGCGTGGTCTACATGGGCTCGGTCGATGTCGAGCGCCAGGCGCCGAACGTCTACCGCATGCGTCTGCTCGGCGCCGAGGTCGTCGCCGTGGAGTCCGGCTCCAAGACGCTGAAGGACGCGCTGAACGAGGCCATGCGCGACTGGGTCACGAACGTCGACAACACCTTCTATATCATCGGCACGGTTGCCGGCCCGCACCCGTATCCAGCCATGGTGCGTGACTTCCAGGCCGTACTCGGCCGCGAGGCACGCGCGCAGATGCTTGAGGCGAGCGGCCGACTGCCCGACGCCCTGGTGGCCTGCGTCGGCGGCGGTTCGAATGCCATCGGCCTGTTCCATCCATTCCTTGCCGATGACGTACCGATGTACGGCGTCGAGGCCGGCGGCGACGGCATCGCCAGTGGCCGGCACGCGGCACCGCTGAACGCCGGTCGCCCTGGCGTGCTGCACGGCAACCGCACCTATCTGATGGAGGACGACGACGGCCAGATCATCGAGACGCATTCGGTCTCGGCCGGTCTGGACTATCCGGGCGTGGGTCCCGAACACGCCTGGCTCAAGGATTCGGGGCGTGCGAACTATGTCGCGATCGACGATCGCGAAGCGCTTGCGGCGTTTCACACGCTCACACGAACCGAGGGCATCATCCCGGCGCTGGAATCCAGTCACGCGGTTGCCTATGCCCTGAAGCTTGCGGCAACCATGCGCGCCGACCAGAACGTGCTCGTCAACCTGTCGGGACGCGGCGACAAGGACATCAACACCGTTGCGCGCATCGAGGGCATCCGGCTGTGAACCGCATCGAAAGGCGTTTCCAGCGGCTGCGCGAGGCCGGTCGCAAGGCACTGATTCCGTATCTGACCGCCGGCGACCCGCATCCCGACCAGACGGTCCGACTGATGCGTGAACTGGTCGCCGCCGGCGCGGACCTGATCGAGCTCGGCGTGCCGTTCTCGGACCCGATGGCCGACGGTCCGGTGATCCAGCGCGCCAGCGAGCGCGCGCTCGCGCACGGCACTCGGCTGGTCGACGTGCTCGGCATGGTGGCCGAGTTTCGCCGTTCGGACAGCGAGACACCCGTCGTCCTCATGGGCTACCTGAACCCGATCGAGGCAATGGGCGCGCGCGTGTTCTCCGAGCGTGCAGTCGCGTCCGGTGTCGACGGGGTGCTGATCGTCGATCTGCCGCCGGAGGAGGGTGACGATCTGCTGCCGGCACTCACCGAGGCGGGCCTGAATCCGATTTTTCTGATATCGCCGACAACGACGGCCGCTCGCATGGACCGCATCGCCGCCGTCGCGCGCGGCTTCGTCTACTACGTCTCGCTCAAGGGCGTGACCGGCGCGGCGAACCTGGACACGGCCGCGGTGACCAGACGGATTGCCGAAATCCGTCGCCATACCAGCCTTCCGGTGGGTGTCGGTTTCGGCATTCGCGATGCGGAATCCGCGGCGAGCGTTGCCGAGATTGCCGATGCGGTGATTGTTGGTTCCGCGCTGGTAAGCCTCGTCGGTGAATACGCCGGACGGCTCGATGAACTCGCGGCCCGCCTCACCGCGCTGCTCGGGTCGATGCGCGCGGCGATCGACCACCGCGCGGCCGCCTGACCATGAACTGGTTCGACCGATTGATCCCGTCGCGTATCCGCACCGAGGGAACGAACGGAGGACGCAAGGTGCCCGAGGGATTGTGGACGAAGTGCGATGCCTGCGCGGCCGTGCTGTATCGCGCCGACCTCGAACGCAACTGCGATGTATGCCCGAAATGCGGGCAGCACAACCGTATCGGCGCGCGCCGTCGACTGGACATCCTGCTGGACCCGAACGATCGTGAGGAAATCGGCGCCCAGCTCGAGCCAGCCGATCCGCTGAAGTTCAAGGATTCCAAGAAATACAAGGACCGCCTGGCCACTGCACAGAAGGACACCGGTGAAAAGGATGCACTGGTCGTGATGTCCGGGACGATCCACGAAATTCCGCTCGTTGCGGCGGCGTTCGAATATCGGTTCATTGGTGGCTCGATGGGATCGGTCGTCGGTGAACGTTTCGTGCGAGCCGTCGATACCTGTCTGCAGGGCGAACTGCCACTGGTCTGCATCTCCGCCAGTGGCGGAGCGCGCATGCAGGAGGCACTGTTCTCGCTGATGCAGATGGCCAAGACCAGCGCGGCCCTACAGCGGCTCGCGAAACGCGGGCTGCCGTATATTTCGGTGCTGACCGATCCGACGATGGGCGGCGTGTCGGCGAGCTTTGCGATGCTTGGTGACGTGATCATTGCCGAGCCGCGCGCGCTGATCGGCTTCGCCGGGCCGCGCGTGATCGAACAGACCGTGCGTGAAAAGTTACCCGAGGGTTTCCAGCGCAGCGAGTTTCTGCTTGAACACGGCGCGATCGACATGATCGTCGACCGCCGAGAGTTGCGTGACACGCTCGCGCGTCTGCTTGCGAAGCTGACCCACCGCGCGGCACCGCCGGTACCGTAACGGACCGTGGTTCCGTTGCGGTCGTCCACAATCGGCGGCCCATGGCGCGATTTCAAAACCTCGGCGACTGGCTCGCCTGGCTCGAGACGGCGCATCCAAAGCCGATCGAACTCGGGCTGGATCGGGTGTCCGCGGTCTACGCGCGCCTGGGGCGCAGTGCGCATGCGCCCTGGCCGGTGATCACCGTTGCCGGCACCAACGGCAAGGGTTCGACCGTGGCACTTCTGGAGTCGACCTATCGCTGCGCCGGATATTCGACCGCTGCGTACACCTCGCCACACCTGCTCCGCTTCAACGAGCGGATTCGCGTAAACGCCGAACCGGTGGGTGACGAAACCATCGTTGCCGCACTGGCGCGCGTGGATGCCGCGCGCGGCGATGTGTCACTGAGCTACTTCGAGTTCACCACGCTGGCGGCGCTGGAAATCTTCCACCAGAGGGTGCCGGATGTCGTGTTGCTTGAGGTTGGCCTTGGTGGACGTCTGGATGCGGTGAACATCGTCGACGCGGATGTCGCGGTCATTACCAGCATCGGCCTCGATCACACCGAGTGGCTGGGCGCCGATCGGGATCACATCGGCGCGGAGAAGGCCGGGATCGCGCGCGCTCACCGACCGGTCATCGTCGGCGATCGCGACCCGCCCGCGGGTCTCATGCACGCGCTGCATGCCGTGGATGCGCGCATCTTTCGCATCGGTCACGAATTCGATGCGCGCGTGCGCGCGGCGGGCTGGGACTGGCACGGCCTGGTGCGGGTGCGTTCGGGATTGCCGCCTCCGGCATTGGTCGGCGCCCGGCAGATCGACAACGCCGCCGTCGCCCTGGCTGCAATCGAACAGCTCGCCGGGCGTCTGCCGGTTTCCCAGCAGGCCGCCCGCGAGGGCATGCTGGAGGTCTCGCTGCCGGGACGTTTCCAGTCCCTGCCGGGGCGCGGAACCTTTATCGTCGACGTCTGCCACAATCCACAGGCCGCGGCAACACTGGCGCAGACGCTGGCGAAACAACCCGTGAGCGGGCGCCAGATTGCGCTGTTTGCGGCGCTCGCGGACAAGGATATCGCCGGGATCGGCGCGGAACTCGCGCAGGTCTTCGACGAATGGCACATTGTGGCTCTACCGGGTCCGCGTGCCGCGCCGGTCGAATCGATCCGTGATGACTTAAAGCGCGGTGGCGTTCGCGCTAGCATGCACACCCATGCCGAAGCGCCGGTAACCGTCGCCCGCGAACTGCGCGAACGTGCGGCGCCCGGCGACCGGATCGTGGCGTTTGGTTCGTTTCTGGTTGCCGCGGGACTGCTCGATCCGTCGGGCGGGCTCGTGAGCGGATACCTGGCTGCAGGCACAGCCCCACAGTTGCCGGAGCAATAACACCGAATTCGATGGATATCCGAGTCAAACAACGTCTGGTTGGCATCCTGGTGCTCGGCGCACTGCTGGTCATCTTTCTGCCGATGTTGATCGACGAGCGCGCGCCGACCCCGGTGACCCGCGTCGCCCAGCCGCTGCCTCCGATGCCGCCGCCGCTCGAAGACGGATTCCAGTCGTCGATCCTGCCGCTGGCGACCGATCGAATCGATGCGCCGGCGGCGATCGCAGTCGACGCGGTGCTTCCGGTCGACCCGGCGACGGCCGAGGTCTCGCGCGCGGAGGTCGCGCAGTCCATGCCGCCCGCGGAGAAGCCCGCACTGACGGAGGCCCCCGCACCGGTGGCGGAAACGCCGAAGCCCGTACCCGCGGCGCCCAAACCGGCGGCTGGCGCGTTGTCGGCCTGGGCCGTGCAGGTCGGCAGTTTCAGCGAACGTGCGCGCGCCGAAGCCCTGAAGAAACGTCTGACCGATGCGGGCTTCGTCACCCTGCTGGAACCCGCGTTCGTCGGTTCGCAGACGTTTTATCGCGTGCGCGTCGGTCCGGAACTGGAGCGTGAGGCCGCGGAAAAGCTGCAGAAGGCGATCCGCGCCAAGCTGCGCCTCAAGGGGCAGGTGCTGCGCTACCCGTGAGCGTGAACGCCAGCGCGGTGCGGTCTGCTAAAATCCGCGCCTCACGCAGCGGTGCGCACGGCAACAGGCCGGCGGGACGATGGCCAAACTGATCTGGCCCGACTACGTCATTGTCGCGATTGTGTTGCTGTCGGTGACGATCAGCATCATTCGCGGATTTGTGCGCGAGGCCATCTCGCTCGCGACCTGGGTCGCCGCGATCTGGGTCGCGCTCGTCTTCTACGAGCCGCTGGCGACTCATCTAGAAGCCTACATCGCCCACGACACGCTGCGGCTGGCCGGCGCGTTTTTCTCGATTCTGATCTTCACGCTGCTGGTCGGTGCGCTGATCAACTACATCGTCGCACTGGCCGTGAGTCGCACCGGACTGTCCGGCACCGATCGTCTGCTGGGCGCGATCTTCGGCATGGCGCGGGGTGCGCTGCTGATTGCGGTGCTCGTGGTGCTCGGCCGCATCACCGTGCTGCCGGAGCAGGACTGGTGGCGTCAGTCGCGCCTGATCGCCGAATCCGAGCGGCTTGCGGGCTGGCTGCTGGAACAGCTGCCGGCCGATCTCGCCGCGCGGCTGGCACCGGTCGCCGCTGCCGCTGCCGCTGCCGGCGCTCCGCCGCCGCAGGCGAGCCCAGGCGCAAAGCCCACCGCAGCGCCGACGCAACCCCCGGTAAAATCTTCCCCGAACAACGCCTCCAGGGTGGCGGAGTAAGGCCATGTGCGGAATTGTCGGAATCGTTTCGTCGACGCCTGTCAATCAGGAACTCTACGACTCCCTGCTGGTGCTGCAACATCGCGGACAGGACGCCGCGGGTATCGTGACCTCGGACCAGGGCCGGCTGTGTCTGCGCAAGGATGCCGGTCTGGTTCGCGATGTTTTCCGCACCCGCCACATGCGTGACCTCGCCGGCACCATGGGCATTGGGCATTGCCGCTATCCAACCGCAGGCACCACGTCGTCGGCCGAGGCGCAGCCCCTGTATGTGAACTCGCCCTACGGCATCACGCTCGCGCACAACGGCAATCTGACCAATGCCGACGAGTTGCGCGAGACGCTGTTTCGCGAATCGCTCCGGCACATCAACACCAATTCGGATTCCGAAATCCTGCTCAATGTCCTCGCCGATGAGCTTGCCGAAAAACGCAAGATTCGGCTGGAAGTCAAAGACATTTTCGAAGCGGTGGCTGGCGTGCATCGCCGCTGCCGCGGTGCGTATGCGGCGGTCGCGATGATCAGCGACCTGGGCATATTGGGCTTTCGCGATCCGTACGGCATTCGCCCGATCGTGTTCGGTTCCCGCACCCGCGCCGATGGCGGCAAGGACTGGATGATCGCATCCGAGAGCGTGGCACTCGATGTGCTGGGGTTTGAGCTGGTTCGAGACGTGGGTCCGGGCGAGGCCGTATTCATCGATCGCGAGGGCGAAGTGCACAGCTGTCGCTGCGCGGCCGCCGCCGAGCTCTCGCCGTGCATCTTCGAGTTCGTCTATCTCGCGCGTCCGGACTCCATCATCGACAACGTGTCGGTGTACAAGGCTAGATTGCGCATGGGTGAGAAACTCGCCGGCAAGATCCAGCGCGAATGGGCCGATCACGACATCGATGTCGTGATCCCGATTCCGGACACCAGCCGCACCGCCGCGCTGTCGCTTGCCCAGCGCCTCAAGGTTGATTACCGCGAGGGCTTCATCAAGAACCGGTACATCGGTCGGACGTTCATCATGCCCGGGCAGACCGAACGCAAACGCTCGGTGCGCCAGAAGCTCAACGCCATTGATCTCGAATTCAGCGGCAAGAATGTTCTGCTCGTCGACGACTCCATCGTGCGCGGCACCACCTCGAAGCAGATCATTCAGATGGCCCGTGATGCCGGTGCGCGCAAGGTCTACTTCGCCTCCGCTGCACCGCCGGTACGGCACGTGAATCTCTACGGCATCGATATGCCGACACTGGGTGAACTCGTCGCCCACGGGCGCACGATCGAGGAGATCTGCACCGAGATCGGTGCGGACCGCCTGATCTATCAGGATCTCGACGACCTGATCAACGCGGTACGCAAGGGCAATCCGCGCATAGGACGATTCGACACCTCGGTTTTCGACGGCGTCTATCCGACCGGACAACCCACCGACGAGTACCTGCAACAGCTCGAACTGCTGCGCAGCGACACCGCCAAGCGCCAGCGTCGCGCGGCGGCGGATTCAGTCATCGACCTGCACAACGTGGTCTGACTGGCAGGGCAAATGCCCGGTTGGATTGGCTGCGGCGGGATGCTATTGTCCGGTGCGCGCCGGCGCGAAAGTTCGGCCGCGAACGCCCGAACCGCCAGCCGAGCACCTAAACGAAAAGCAGCCTGGAGCCCTCTCTGATGGCCGACGAAGACGACAAGCCCGGCGCAACGCCGCCGGCCAAGAAAGCCGCCCCGAAGAAGAAATCCACGGTAAAGAAGAAGGCTGCGGCGAAGAAGGCTGCGCCCAAGAAGGCGGCCGCCAAGAAAAAGGCGCCGGCCGCGCCGACGGCCAAGCCGGCTGCTCCGCCACCAGCGGCGGCCCCGGTCGAAGCCACGCCGGCTGCTGCCGAGCCGATCATCCAGGAGGCCCCGGCGGAGGCGTTCGAACTGGAGGATCGACCCAACGGATTCTGGCCCAAGTTCATCGCCTGGGTCATCGCGATGATTGTGCTGATCGTGCTTGTGCGCTCGTGCCTCGACGAGCGGCACACCCAGTCCACGCAGTCCGGCGCGTCCGAGCCCGGTGGTGCGGTCGTCGCGGATCAGGCACCCAGTCCGCCCGCAGTCGCGGATGCCGCGAAGGCAGTCGTGCCGGCGGCGTCGGCCGATGCTGCGGCGGCTGAAGGAACCGGATCCGTTGGTGTGGCCAAGGGCGGGCTGGACGACTTCGTCGCACGCGTGAAATCGGTGATGCGCGAGCCGGCGCCCGAGCCACCGCCAGTGCCGGTTGTTCCACCACCCCCCGAGCTGCCGACGATGGGCGGGATCCCGCCGCCGCCGGAACCGCCTGTTCTCGGCAGGCCGTTGAACCGTCCCGTGCCAGCACCCGGTCGCCCTGAACCGCTGCCGCCGCGGATGACCGAGTGGCCCAGGCCGCCCGCGATGCCGCCGCTGCCGGAGCCGCCCGCACCGCCGGTCATGCCGGAACGGCCGCAGCCCCCGGAGATGCCGCCGCTGCCCGAACCACCGCAGATGCCGAAGTGGCGCCCGATGGCCGAGCCGCCGGCGCCGCCCGTGCGCCCGGAGCCACCCGATCTGCCGCCGTTACCGGAGCCGCCGGCGATGCCGCCGCCGCCCAAACCGCCGGAGATGCCGAAGTGGCGCCCGATGGCCGAGCCTCCGGAAGTGCCGCCGCTGCCGGAGCCGCCCGCACCGCCGACCATGCCGGAACGGCCGCAACCCCCGGAGATGCCGCCGCTGCCGGAACCGCCGACCATGCCGGAGCCGCCGCAACCCCCGGAGATGCCGGAGCCGCCGGAGATGCCGGAGCCTCCGGAGATGCCCAAGTGGCGTCCGGTCGCGGAGCCGCCAGTTGCACCGCAGCCGCCGGACGTGCGTGATGCGGTTCCGCCACCCCCGCCGCCGCCGGGATATGCGCCGCCCGGATACTGGCCGCGCCCGTACTATACGGCGCCGGGCTACTGGGGGCCGCCGCCGGCGCCCGGACCGTGGCTCCCGCCGCCGCCACCGGCGGCGCGCACGGCCGAGTAGCCTCCTCCGTGAACGCGATCGGCGGGAGGGAGCCCGCCGGTCGCGTCGCAATCACGATGCGCGAGTATCCGACGATCGAATCCAGCGTGGGCAACACCCCGTTGGTGCGCCTGCAACGCCTGGCCGCTGGTGTCGACAACACGCTGCTGGTCAAGCTCGAGGGCAACAACCCGGCAGGGTCGGTCAAGGATCGTCCGGCGCTGTCCATGATTCGTCACGCCGAGGCCCGTGGCGACATTCGGCCCGGCGATACGCTGATCGAAGCCACCAGCGGCAATACCGGCATTGCACTTGCCATGGCCGCGGCGATTCGCGGTTACCGGCTGATCCTCGTCATGCCGGAGCACATGAGCGTCGAGCGTCGCGCGCTGATGCGTGCCTATGGCGCCGAACTGGTGCTGACTCCGCAGGCTCTGAGCATGGAAGGTGCGATTGATCGTGCACGTGCGCTGGAAGCCGCAGGCGAGGGCCGCATCCTCGATCAGTTCTCGAATGCGGACAATCCGCTCGCCCACTACGAGAGCACCGGCCCGGAAATCTGGCGCGACACGGGCGGCGAGATCACCCATTTCGTCAGCTCCATGGGTACGACCGGAACCATCATGGGCACCTCACGCTTCTTGAAGGAACGCAATCCCGCGGTGCAAATCGTCGGCGTACAGCCGACCGAGGGGTCGAGCATTCCCGGCATCCGGCGCTGGCCCGCGGCCTATCTGCCGAAGATCTTCGAACCCGCGCGGGTCGATCGCATCATCGATGTGACGCAGGATGAGGCCGAGGCCACGACGCGCGACCTCGCGCAGCACGAAGGCATCTTCGCGGGAATCTCCTCGGGCGGCGCGGTGGCCGCTGCGCGCAGACTCGCCGCCGAGTGCTCCGGTGCGGTCATCGTCGCGATCATCTGTGACCGGGGTGATCGATACCTCTCGACCGGCGTTTTTCCATCCGCCTGACGGCGTTCATGTGTCGGCCTGCGCCGCGTCTGCTGGTGTGGGCGAGCCTCGCCCTTGTGAGCCTGACCGCGTTCGGCATCGAGCGCGCGCGCATCCAGATTCCCCTGTCCGAGGCCGATGGCGTGCGGGTGGTCAATGCGGCCGCCGAACTCGTGCTGGGTGCCGGCGGCGGCATCGGTCTGGTGCTGAGCGCGGAGCAGGTCGAGCTGGCGCCGCCGCTGCCGGCCATTCGCGGGCTCACGCTCGATTGCCGCAATCTGCGCATGTCCGAGGCACGTATCGAATGTGCGGCTGCGCGTCTGCGGCTCGAGCACGACTGGATCGCGGCGCCCGATGCGCGTGTCGATCTGGTCCTGGTGCGCGCGAGCGGCGAATTGCAGCTGCGCGTCCGCGGGCTGCGGTTCGCCGATGGAACGGTGGACCTGAGCGTCGAAACCGAGGCGGATGGGCGCTGGTCCGCGATCGCGGAACTCGGCGGCGTGAGTCTCCGGGGGGTGGATGCGATCGCGGCTGCCGTCCTTGGTGCGCCAACGGGTTTCAGCGCGGGGTCGGTGTCCGGAAAGATTTCTCTCGCCGGTCGTGGCGCCACGATGGAACGTCTGGCGCCGACGCTCGAATTTGACGGCGTTGCCTGGGCCGCGGCCGATGCGGCAAACGCCTGCGAGCGTGTCAGCGGGCGCGTCAGCGCAACGGTTCGGAATGGATCGGACGATGCCTCGATGCCCTGGTCGATCGATGCCTTCGACCTGCGTCTCGACTCTGCCGACGTACTGGCCGGTGACTGGTTTGTCACGGCGCCGCCAAGCGGCCTGAAACTCACCGCGCGCGGAACGGCGGGCAGTGAACGTCTGGCACTGAGGGAACTGATGCTTGCCAGCCCGGGCCTGTTTTCGGCGCATGCGACCGGTCTGCGTGCCGGGATTGCGCCCGAGCCGCATCTAGAAAACGCCCAGGTCGAGATCGAGCTGAACGATCTGGCCGGCGTTTTTTCGCAGTTCGTAAAGGACAACCTCAGCGGTCCGGTGTGGGAGGCGGCGCGAGTCGCCGGCCGCGCGAAGGTTCATGCGCGGTGGCAGGATGCTTTGGTCGGGCTGCAATGGCAGACGGAACTCCCCGAGCTGGCACTCAGTGCCGGGCGGGTCGACGCCCGCGGACTGCATTCGACCGGCCGGTGGCGTGCGGATGCGCCGGGTGAGGCCAGTGTCGGCTGGGACTCGGCCACGCTGTTCGGGGATATTCCGGTCGGTGCCAGCGTCGCGCGTCTGGACGTGCAGCCGCGCGGCGTTTCGCTGGCGGAACCGCTGGAGATTCCGCTGATCGATGGCGCGCTGCACATCGACCGCCTGCGTGCCACTCGCCCGACGGCGGGGGCCGATCTGGACCTCAGTTTTGACGGTTTTCTGAAACCGGTGTCGCTGGAACGCCTGTCGACCGCATTCGGCTGGCCGCCGCTACGCGGTGTCGTCTCCGGCATGATCCCGGGCGTCGAACTCTCGGCGGGCAATCTGCGGCTCGATGGGCAGTTGCTCGTTCGCGCCTTCGATGGTTCCCTGCGCATCAGTCGTCTGGAGGCGAACGGGCTGTTCGGGGAGTACCCGATCGTCAGTGCCGATGTCGACTTGCAGCCGCTGGACCTGGAGGCGCTGACGGGCGCGTTCGAGGTAGGCCGCATCACCGGGCGGCTCGGTGGGCATATCCGCGGGCTTGTACTGGAGAACTGGCAGCCGCGCGCGTTTGAGATGCTGCTCGCCACGCCAGCCGACGACCGTTCGCGCCGGCGTATCAGCCAGCGTGCCGTCGACCAGTTCACGGAGCTTGGCGGCAGCGGGGTGGCCGGCGCACTGTCGCGCAGCTACCTGCGATTTTTCGAGGATTTCGGCTATTCGCGACTCGGGCTCGAAGGACGGCTCGAGGGTTCGGTCTTCGAGATTCGGGGGGTCGAACCGGCCGAACACGGCGGGTATTATCTGGTCAAAGGCAGTGGTCTGCCGCGCGTGGACGTGATCGGTTTCAACCAGCGCGTCGACTGGGCCGCGTTTCTTGCGAACCTGAACGCGGCGATGACCCGCTCGGATGAAATTCAGGTTCGATAAAACTGGTCTCTCAGGTGCTTACACAGATGTTTTCAATTCAGCGCTTGGCCCTTGCGGGCCTGGTATTCGTGTCGTCGGCCTGTGTGACGATCAATGTCTACTTTCCGTCCGCGGAGGCCGAGAAGGCCGCGCGTGAAATCGTCGAGGACATCCTGCGCCAGCGCGGTCCCGGCGAGACCGGTGCCGTGAACGAACTCGGTCGTGCGATCGATCGACTGCTGGCGGTGGTGTTTCCGGCCGCGCATGCCGCGGACGCCAAGCTCGACATCGACTCTCCCGAGATTCGCCAGGTGCGCGCAAGCATGCGTACCCGGCATGCCGAACTGCTGCCGTTCTATGAATCCGGCGCGGTCGGTTTCACGGACGATGCGTTGATTGCGGTGCGCGATGCCGCTGGCCTGGAACTGCGCGATCGCGCGCGCGTGAACAAGCTCGTGGACGGCGAGAACGCCGATCGGCAGAAGCTCTATCGCGTGATCGCGAGCGCCAACAATCATCCGGAGTGGGCCGGGGAGATCCAGCGCACCTTCGCTGCGGAGTGGGTCCGGGAAATGCGCAAGGGTTGGTGGCTGCGGTCCGGCGGCAGCTGGAAGCAGCGTTGACAGGCTGTTGAAATTGTCCTTTCAATGGCCTGTTAACGCGAGACAGGGACGTCTCGCCCAAAAATCGACCACACAAGTGTTTGATTTTCGTGCGCAACCGAAAACCGCGCTTTTCGGTTGTGACGTTGAAACGGCCATGGACTGGCCTTTTTCAACAACCCGTTAAGCCTTGGCACGTCGCGCAAAGCTGCCGCAGTATCCGGTTCGCGCCGGGATCGACTCACTTTCGCATGACGGGCGCGGTGTCGCCCGGGTCGACGGCAAGGTCGTGTTCGTCGATGGCGCGTTGCCCGGCGAGTCCGTGGAGATCGTCTATACCGGTGCGCGTCGTCGCCATGACGAGGCGCGCGTACATGCGGTGCTCACACCATCGCCGGATCGTGTGCAAGCGCGCTGCGCACACTTCGGCGTGTGCGGCGGCTGTGCCCTGCAACATCTCGCCCCGGCGGCCCAGCTCCAGGCCAAGCAGCGGGTGTTGTTCGACAACCTCGAACGCCTCGGCGGCGTCGTGGCGGCCAGACGGCTGGCGCCCGTCACCGGGCCGGTCTGGGGCTACCGACACAAGGCACGGCTGGGCGTGAAGCATGTCGACAAGAAGGGCCGGGTGCTGGTCGGCTTCCGCGAGCGCAGCAAACCCTATGTCGCGGACCTGCACAACTGCCCGGTATTGCACCCGGATTTCGGCGAACGCCTGGACGCATTTGCGGCGCTGGTCAGTTCGCTTTCAATCGTGCGCCAGTTGCCTCAGATCGAGGTCGCACGAGGCGATGAATTCGCCACGCTGATCCTGCGTGTCCTCGAGGCGCCCGATGCCGACGATCTCGCGCGCCTGGAGGCCTTTGCCCGCGAGCACGATTTCGATCTGTATCTTCAGCCTGCCGGCCCGGACTCGGTCCGGCCCCTGGGCGAGGCGCGCCCCATGCGTTATGCGCTGGATGACGGTGCGCTGCAGATCGAGTTCGAGCCCGGTGACTTCACACAGGTCAATCCGCAAACCAATCGTGCAATGGTCGCGCAGGCACTCGAGCTTCTGCGGCCGACCGCCGGCGACGACATCCTTGATCTCTTTTGCGGGCTGGGTAATTTCACGCTGCCGGTCGCGCGGCGCGCCGGTTCGGTGACGGGCGTCGAGGGAGACGCGGCGCTGGTTGCGCGTGCCCGCTCCAACGCCAGCGCGAACGCCATTTCGAATGCACAGTTCCATACCGCCGACCTGTTCGAGGATGTCTCGCGCGAGCCATGGTTCGGGCCAGGGTATTCCGGGCTGATCATCGATCCGCCACGTTCCGGCGCGCAGTGGATCTGCGAACACATGGATCGTCTTGCCCCGCAGCGCATCGTTTATGTTTCGTGCTATCCGGCGACGCTTGCGCGCGACGCCGGCATTCTCGCCGGGCATGGTTACCGACTGGATGCGGCCGGCGTCGTCGATATGTTCCCGCATACCGCGCATGTAGAGGCCATGGCCCTGTTCCGGCGCGATGGGCATTGAGATAGAACGAAAGTTTCTGCTTGCGAGCGACGCCTGGCGTGCGCAGGTCGAACGCAGTGTGGACATGCGTCAGGGCTATCTGATTGGCAGCGATCGTGCCTCGGTCCGCCTGCGGGTGGCCGGAGACAAGGCCTGGCTGAACATCAAGGGTGCGACGCTCGGCATCGAACGCCGGGAATACGAACTCGAGATGCCGCCCAAGGATGCCGCCGAGATTCTCGACCACCTGTGCATGCGGCCGCTGATCGAGAAACGTCGCCATTATGTGCGCGTGGGCGATCATCTGTGGGAGATCGATGAGTTTAGCGGTGAAAACGCCGGTCTGATCGTCGCGGAGATCGAGCTTGCCCGTGCCGATGAAGACTTTGATCGCCCGGAATGGCTCGGCGAGGAGGTCTCGGATGACCCGCGCTACTACAACGTCAGCCTTGCGCAGCATCCGTATCGCGACTGGTAGCCTCTTACTGATCGCCATTCTCGTCGGTGCCTGCACGCGCAGCGTCCCGGAAACGGCAATGGTGATTGGCGTCGAGACCCTGCCGTCGACGTTGAACCCCGTCCTTGCAAGCGATGCGATTGCCACGCGCATGCTGCGACTCGTCACTCAATCGCTGGTCGAGCTTGATGACAGCGGCTGGCCGGTGCCAAAGCTGGCGAGCTGGGAGCAAGTCGACGCCACGCACTACGTCTTTTCACTGGGCGAGGCGAACCGGGTATTCCACGACGGCACGCGCCTGCACGCCGAGGATGTCGTTGCGCTGTATCGGGCCATTGTCGATCCGGCCTCGGGCTCGCCGCATCGCGCGACGCTTGCCAATCTCATGGACGTTCGCGCGCTGGATGCCGACCGGATCGAGTTCGTGCTCGATCATGCCGATACGCTGTTTCCCGCCTACCTGACGCACGGCATCGTGCCGCGCCGGTGGCTTGCACAACGCGGTTCTCGATTGCCACCGGGATCGGGACCGCTGGCCCTGGTCAAATGGAGCGGAGACGAGCGCATCGAACTCAAGCGGCTGGATGATGGATTGCGCATTGCCTTCATCCGCGTGGCCGACCCGACCGTGCGGGTCCTGAAGCTGTTGCGCGGCGAGATCGATCTGCTGCAGAACGACCTGCCGCCCGAATTGCGCGCGTATCTGCGCGCGCAGAACGGGATGTCCACCGCGTCGGTTCGCGGTACGAACTTCGCCTATCTGGGGTTCAATCTGGACGACCCGCTGACCGGCCGAGCGGAGCTTCGTCGCGCAATCGCGCAGGCGATCGATCGAGCCGCCATCGTCAGGCACCTGTTTGCCGACGCCGCATACACCGCCGAGGCGATCTTTCCATCCGACCACTGGGCCGGGGCGCCAATGCTCCCATCGTTGCGGTTCGATCCCGACGCGGCGAGGCGACTTCTGCGCGAGGCCGGATTGAGCGGCGAGCGACGGCCGCGGCTGGTCTACAAGACCTCGGCGAATCCGTTTCGCTTGCGGCTCGCAACGATCGTTCAGCATCAGCTTGCCGCGGTGGGGATCGATCTGGAGGTGCGGTCGCACGACTGGGGGACGTTTTACGGCGACATCAAGGCCGGCCGGTTCCAGATGTATTCGCTGGCCTGGGTCGGTGTGCGCACCCCGGACATCTTTCGCTATACCCTGCACAGCGAGTCCGTGCCCCCGGCCGGCGCGAATCGCGGGCGTCTGCGGTCGGCGGAGGTCGATCGTCTGATCGAGTCGGCCGAACGCGCGGATACAAAGCCCGAGCGCCAACAGGCCTATCGCAGGCTGCAAGCCATCGTGCACGAGCAATTGCCCTATATTCCGTTGTGGTACGAGGATCATTTTCATGCCGAAGGGCCACGAGTGAGCGGGTACACACTGGACGCGCAGGGCACTTACGATGCGCTAGCGGCGGTGAGATTCGATGCGACAGCTGAATATTGATATCGCCGGACAGACGCTGGAACTGCTTGGCGCGACCGGCAGTGCCCGGGTCTACCCGGTTTCCACGGCGCTGGCCGGTGCCGGGGAATGCATGGGCAGTGGCTGCACGCCGCGTGGCGAACATCGCATTCGCATCGGGATCGGCGCTGGCTGTGCGGTCGGCACGGTGTTCGTCGGGCGACGCCCGACGGGCGAGGTCTGGACGCCGGAACTCGCCGCCCGCCATCCGGAGCGTGACTGGATCCTCACGCGGATCCTCTGGCTGACCGGCTGTGAGCCGGGCATCAACCGCGGCGGCGGGGTCGACACGCTTCGTCGATTCATCTACATCCACGGCACGCCCGATTCAGAACCCATGGGGGCCCCGCGCTCGCACGGGTGCGTGCGCATGCAAAACCTCGATGTTCTTGATCTGTTTCAGTACGTGTCTGCGGGTGATCGGGTGATGATTCGATAACCTGCGGCGACCGGAATCGGGAGGGAAGATGTTCGAGAACGCAAAACTCGGTCACCGCCTCAGTCGGGAGGAGTACCACGCCCGTCGCGACGCGTTGCGTCCTGCGCTTCTGGAGGCACAGCGCGCCGTTCGCGAAAAGGGCGTGCCGGTCGTTGTGCTGGTCTCGGGCATGGACGGGGCTGGCAAGGGGCAGTTCGTCAACCGGCTCGGCGAATGGCTCGATCCGCGCGGCGTGCGGGTCCATGCGTTCTGGGACGAAACCGACGAGGAAATCCAGCGCCCGCGCATGTGGCGCTTCTGGCGCGTGCTGCCGCCGCGTGGCGAGATCGCAGTACTGTTCGACGGTTGGTATCAGTGGCCGATCGAGCAGCGTTTCAATGAAGGATGGGGGGATGCGCGATTGTCGGTGAGCCTCGGCCGCATCCGCGAGTTCGAGCGCATGCTGATCGAGGATGGCGTGCTGATCATCAAGCTCTGGTACCACTTTTCCAAGGGCATCCAGCGCAAGCGGCTCAAGCAGCGCAAACACGACGCGCATTCGCGCTGGGGCATGCTGCCGAAGAAGGCCGAGTTCAAGCTGCGCTATGAACTGTTCGAGGGTATTGGTGAGCAGATCATGCGCGAGACTGACCTCGGACGCGCGCCATGGCATGTGATCGAAGCGAGCAATGCGCGATATCGGAACATTGTCGGCGGCGAGGCGATTCTTCACGCCGTGCAGCACCGCCTGGCCAACGCGAGTCTCTCGGCATCGTCCGAGCCGACTGCCACGCCGGAAGCAGCAACCGCGCTCACCGGTGACGACCTGGTCGAGCTGACGCTGCTCGATACGCTGGACCTGACGCGACGGATCGATGTCGACGACTACGATCGGCAGATGGCGGTACTACGCGCCCGCATCAACGAACTGAGCTGGGCGGCGTACAAACAACAGCGCTCGTCGGTGCTGGTCTTCGAGGGCGTGGATGCGGCCGGCAAGGGCGGTGCGATCCGTCGCGTGGTCGAGACCGTGGACGCGCGGCTGCGCAGGGTGATCCGCATTGCGGCACCGCGTGAATTCGAGCGCGACTTTCATTATCTGTGGCGATTCTGGCGCTATCTTCCGCGCGCCGGACGAATGACGGTGTACGACCGGTCCTGGTATGGGCGGGTGCTCGTTGAGCGGGTAGAGGGCCTCACGCCTGAAGCGCGCTGGCAGCGGGCCTTTCTCGAGATCAACGACTTCGAACAGCAGTTGCACGACGCCGGTGCGATTGTCATGAAGTTCTGGTTGCAGATCTCACCTGAGGAACAGCTCGCACGGTTTGAATCACGCGCCCAGACCGAACACAAGCGGCACAAGATCACCGACGAGGACTGGCGTAACCGTGATCGCTGGGACGACTATCGGCTGGCCGCCAACGAAATGTTCGAGCGGACTTCGACGCACCATGCGCCGTGGACGTTGGTTCCCGCGGACGACAAGCGGTACGCGCGGGTTGAAGTTTTGACGACCGTCTGCAAGCGTCTTGAGGCGGCCTTGTAGGGGATGCAAGCCGGGGCCTGGCAGGTCGTTGGCGCCTTCTTCTCAATCGCCCGTGACGGCGGGCTTTCGAACCGAAGAAATCGCAGGCATAAAAAAACCGGGTCGGGCATTTGCCGGACCCGGTTTGCAGGATCTGAGAACGCTGGCCTAGTTCGGGCTGCCGTCGTCGTCGTCAAGCAGCAGCATTGCGCCGACGGCGCCAAAGCCTACGAAGGCGGCGACTACCGGCTCAGTAAACAGGCCACCACCGCCTGCGGCGGCACTGCCGCCACCACCCGCAGCTGCGCCACTGCCGCTGGCTGCTGAGGCACTGCTGCCTGCACCGCCACTGGCCGCTGACGCACCACCGCTACCCGCTCCGCCCGCGGATGCGGAACTCGAGCTGGCTACCGTGGCCTTGGGCGCCATCGCCGCTGGCGGCGGCGCCGAGGCGACGGGTGGCGGAGGCGGCGGCGGAGCCGAGGCTGCCGGTGGCGGGGCCGCGCCGATCGCTTCGCTGGCCGGGGCCACGGCGACCGGGCCGCAGTTTGGATCCTTCGTGATGGTCACGTAGGCGTTTTTCAGTACGTGGGTCATGCCCGAACGAACACACTGATCCAAATTCAGTACGAGTTCGTTGGAATCCGGCACCAGATAGCGATTTCCCACGCGGACATCGGCGCCAACTGCGACCGACTGGAACTTGCCGTCGCCGTTGTCATCGACGAACGCCTTGCCTTTGATGCTGGAAACGGTGCCGACGACATCACCGGCCTGCGCGACGCCTGTGGCGATGGCGATCAAACCGGCGGTTACGGCGGTGGTCAGACGAGAACGCTTCATAACTCCAGTGCCTCCCATCGGGCCTGTAGGCGCGGCGCGTGTGAACCTGTGGCGCGTCGCATAGAGATTGCAGTCCCGAAAAGGCTAGCATGAATACCCGATTTGCGCCAGTTAATGATCGTCAATCGGCGCGCATTTTCCGGCGGCCGGCGTTCGGCCCACAGCGGCGGAAAAATGGCCTGTCCGCCGCACCTGAACGGGTCGCGGTCGGCTGCCGTCGCGCACCGCGCAGCGGCGATTCGCCGATGGTTCCACTGGCATAATGCGACGGTCTTCCAGCCATAGCGGAGCGCAGCGTTGTCCGGCAACACCTTCGGCCGATTATTTGCGGTCACCTCGTTCGGCGAGAGCCATGGGCCCGCGATCGGCTGTGTGGTCGACGGCTGCCCGCCCGGGCTTGGGCTGTGCGAGGCCGACCTGCAGGGCGATCTGGATCGCCGCCGCCCCGGCCAGTCCCGCCACACGACCCAGCGTCGTGAGCCCGATGCGGTGCGCATCCTGTCCGGCGTTTTCGAGGGCGTGACGACCGGGGCGCCGATCGGTCTGGTGGTCGAAAATGTCGACCAGCGATCGAAAGACTACTCGCAAATCAAGGACTTGTTCCGACCTGGGCACGCTGATTACACCTACGCGCAGAAGTATGGCGTGCGCGACTACCGGGGTGGCGGCCGTTCCTCCGCACGCGAAACCGCCATGCGCGTTGCGGCGGGCGGAATCGCCAAAAAGTACCTGCGCGAGCGTCTCGGCATCGAGATTCGCGGCTATCTGGCGGCCCTGGGGCCGATCCGGGTCCAGCGCGTGGAGTGGGACGAGATCGAACGAAACGCGTTTTTCTGCCCGGACCCCGACCGCATCGCCGAAATGGAGGCGTTCATGGACGCGCTGCGGCGCGATGGAGATTCCGTTGGCGCCCGTGTGAATGTCGTCGCGGCCGGTGTGCCGCCGGGGCTTGGCGAGCCGATCTTCGATCGTCTGGACGCCGACATCGCCCACGCGATGATGAGCATCAACGCGGTCAAGGCAGTCGAGATCGGCGCGGGATTCCGCAGCGTCGAGCAGCGCGGCAGCGAGCACCGCGACGAGATCACGCCGGAGGGGTTTCTGAAGAACGACGCTGGCGGCACGCTGGGTGGCATTTCCAGTGGTCAGGACGTCGAGGTCTCGATCGCGCTGAAGCCGACTTCAAGCATCCTCAAACCCGGCCGCAGCGTCGACAGCCACGGCCAGCCCGCTGAGGTGGTCACCCGCGGGCGCCATGACCCCTGCGTGGGCATCCGCGCCGTGCCGATCGCCGAGGCGATGCTGGCGCTCGTGCTGATGGATCACTGGCTGCGCCACCGTGCTCAGAATGCCGATGTCGCTTCCGGCGTCCCGGTGATTCCGTCCCGCGCCGAATCCTGATCACAGCCGTGGGCGCCCGGTCGCCTGCGCTGCCGTACTGGCGGCTGTCGGGGTTTTATCTCGCCTATTTCGCGGCCCTGGGGGCGCTGGTGCCGTACTGGCCGCTGTACCTCGAGGGCCGTGGTTTCGGCGCGGCCGAGATCGGCGAGCTCATCGCGGTGCTCATGGCCACCAAGCTGCTTGCGCCGTTCCTCTGGAGCTGGCTCGCCGACCGCACGGGCCTGCGCATGCCCGTGGTGCGCAGCGGTTCGCTGCTGGCGGTGCTGAGCTTCACCCTGGTGCTGTTCGAACCGGGATTCTGGCCACTGGCGCTGGTGACGGCGCTGTTCAGCTTCTTCTGGAACGCCGCGCTGCCGCAGTTCGAGGCCGTGACGCTGAACCACCTGCGGCACGACACCCATCAATATCCGCGCGTGCGGTTGTGGGGCTCGGTCGGATTCGTGGTCACGGTCGTTGCCTGCGGGCCGCTGCTCGACCGGTTCGGAACCGGATGGCTGCCAGCGGTCTTGCTTGCATGTTTCGTACTGATCTGGGGCGTCTCGCATCTGGTCGCCGACGCACCGGGCGTCGGACAGGCAGGGCATCCGCCGCGCGGCGGAACGCTCGTGAAGATCATGCGCGCGCCACCCGTGGCGGCGTTCTTCGTGGTCTGCTTTCTGGCGCAATTCGGGCATGGCCCGTACTACGCGTTCTTTTCGGTGCATCTGGAGGCCAGCGGCTACAGTCGCACGCTGATTGGCCAGCTCTGGGCGCTCGGGGTGATCGCGGAAATCGCCCTGTTCATCGTGATGCCCCGGCTGGCGGGGCGCCTGAATCTGCGCCGGATGCTGGTCCTGGCACTGGCGATTGCGGCAGTGCGCTGGCTGGCGATCGGGCTGTTCGCAGACCGGCTTTGGGTGGTGCTGCTCGCCCAGCTCGGCCACGCCGCAACCTTCGGTCTGTTTCACGCCGGCGCGATCGAACTCGTGCATCGGTACTTCCACGGTCGGCACCAGGGCCGCGGGCAGGCGCTGTATTCGAGCCTGAGTTTCGGGGCAGGCGGCGCGGCGGGAAGCCTGTCCGCCGGCTATCTCTGGTCTGCCGGGGCGCAGTGGGCGTTCGGGGTGGCGGCCGGCGCCGCTGCGCTCGGGGCGCTCGTCGCCTGGCTGTGGCTGCGCGGCCCCGAGGCCGAGCGGCCCGCCCGGATCGAGGCCCCCGAAGCCCCGGTCTGATCTGCGGAATTGATCACCCGCGGATTCCCGCGCAAAATACTCAGGAAAGCAGTCCGGTCAGGTGTCCCGGTCAGCGGCGTGGAGCGTGTTCGCGTAGGCGCGGATTCTCAGCCGCGCCGGGGTTTGGACTGCGTCGAGCCTGCGCCCACCGGGCGTGGGCCGGATTTTTCGGGGATTGAGTATGCGACTGTCGACCAAAGGCCGTTATGCCGTGACGGCGATGCTGGACCTCGCCTTGCGCGACGAGGAGCACGGCCACACCACGCTGGCGGACATTTCGGGCTGCCAGGACATTTCGCTGTCCTATCTCGAGCAGCTGTTCGCGAGGCTGCGCAAGGCCGGCCTCGTGCAGGGTCTGCGCGGGCCTGGCGGCGGCTACCGGCTGGCGCGTGACGGAGCGGAAATCTCCATCGCCGAGATCATCACGGCGGTCGACGAGAACGTACAGCTCACCCGCTGCGGGGGACGTGAGAACTGCAAGGACGGTGAGCGCTGTCTGACCCACGATCTGTGGATGGAACTGAGCGAGTCCATCCATGACTACCTGAGCAGGGTCAGTCTTGCCGACCTGGTCGAGCGCGGCCGCACCCGTGCCGCCTCCGACACTCAGCGCGACGTGTCGCTGTCGCGCGCCGCCGGGCGTTCCCGCGCTGGCTGAACAGTGTTGCGTGCCGGCAGCAGCCGGCGCAGGGCCGTGAGCAGTTCCACGCGACTCGTGGGCTTGATCAACACCTCGTCGATGCCGGCCTCGGTGCAGTCCTGACGCACGCCGTCCGGGGCGTCGGCCGTCAACGCAATCACCGGGATCGCCGCATTCGGTCCGGCCCCGGCCCGAAGTTCGCGCGCCACCTCGAGACCGGATGCAATCGGCATGCGCAGGTCCAGCAGCGCGGCGGCGAAGTGCTCGCGATCGAGCCGGCGCAGCGCCTGACCACCATCGCTCGCGACCACGACCTCGAAACCGGCCGCGCTCAGATAGGATTCGAAAATCGTCGCGTTGATCTCGTTGTCGTCGGCGATCAGCACCCGTGGCGCGCGCTCCTGAACCAGTTCCAGCCGCCGCGGGTCGGCACGGCGAGTTTCGCCGAACAGTCCGGTCAGGAGCGGAAACAGATTGCCCGCGAACAGCGGCTTCAGCGTGGTCAGAAAACGCTGCCCTTCGGCCGCGCCGGCGCGATGCGGATACAGCAGGGCGCCGACGGGCAGCGACCGGTAGCCAGCGGCATCGATCTGGCGACGGGTCGCCTTGAAGTCGCGGCCGGTCAGCGTATCGGCAATCAGTCCGGCGTCGGCATGCGCAAGGCGCGCGATGAACGCATCGATGTTCGCGGTCACCTCGACGTTCAGGTTGCAGGGCTGGAGATAATCCAGCAGTACCGTGGCGTCCGTGCCGGCGTCTGCGCACACGACGATGTTGCGCTGAGCGAAGTCTGGCACCGTGAGTGGCTGGGCGGTCGCGGCATCGATCGGCAACCGCACGCTGAATCGGCTGCCGCGTCCGGGCTCGCTGTGCGGCTCGATCGATCCGTGCATGAGTTCGACCAGTCCTTTCACAATGGACAGGCCGAGCCCTGTTCCACCGAAGCGGCGCGCGGTGGATGCGTCGGCCTGGTGAAACGGGTCAAACACCCGCTCGATCTGGTCGGGATGGATTCCAATGCCGGTGTCCACGACTGAAAACTCCAGTTCCCCTTCGACCGGAGACTGCACTTCGATTCGAATCTCGCCGCGTTCGGTGAATTTCACGGCGTTGGATATCAGGTTGCCGATGACTTCCTGAAGTCGCAGCTGGTCGAAGTTGATGTGGCGCGGCACCTCGCCGTCGATTACACAGTAAAGATCGATGCGCTTGTTCCACGCCGACTCTGCATACAGCATCAGTGTCGCGTGGATGGCTTCGTGCAGATCGAATGGGCGAAGTTCGAGCTGCATCTGGTGTGATTCGAGCCGCGACAGATCGAGCAGGTTGTTCAGCATCCCGAGCAGCAGCTTCGCCGAGGTGTCCAGCGAGCGCATGTAGGTGCGCTGGGTTTCGTCCAGGCGGGTCTCGGACATCAGCGCGGTCATGCCGACGACGCCGTTCAACGGCGTGCGAATCTCGTGACTGACATTCGCGAGGAATGCGCTCTTGGCCGCGTTGGCCGTTTCGGCCTGGCTGCGGGCAAGCACCAGGCGGCGCAGCAGTCGATCCTGATAGAGCGGCAGGATGGTCAGCCCCGCGTAACCGAACAGCACCTCGAACGGTGCGGTCTGCCAGGTGCCGAGTACCGCAAGGACGATGGTGTAACCAACGACGCTTGAAATCGACGCCGTGAGCAGACCCATGCGCCCGTAGCGGACGCCGTGACCAATGAAAATCCATATGAAAATAAGAAAATAGGGTCCCAGTGGATCGCCCGTCAGATACAGCGACCAGACCACCGCGGATGCATCGCCGGCGACTGCAAGATAGCGTTGCCACGGGGGATGTGGTCGATACCAGGCGCTGATCAACAGCCAGACGAACCACAGGAGATAGATTCCGAACAATGCAATCGTGAGCGTCGCGTCGAGCTGATAGTGTCCGGATACGATCGCGGTGCCGAGATACGCCGCGGTAAACAGCCAGAAGGCCATGCGCACCAGTGCTGATTGCAGATCGTCATCGTCGCGAATGCGCTTGACGAGCCGCTGGCCGTCCGCGGTCCCGGCGTCCTGAAGTTCGTTGATGTTCATGATGGCTGCTTCATTGATCAGAGTCCGACAAACGGCAGCGATAGATGCGCGGCAGGTTTTCGTGCGCAATCAGAGTGGCGACGTCTGGCGGCAGCTGCGCGAGCCACGCCCGAATCGTCCGCGCGACGGATGGAAGTTCCGCCCAGCGTTCCGGGCGGAAGGTGTCGACACCGACCAGAAACCGTTCCGGGTATTCCATGAACAGCCATGCCCAGTCGTCGTCCAGGACGCCATCCGGTGCGATGCGTTCGTCGCGCACGGAGGTGTCGATGTACAGATTCGGATGGCGCCGTAGGTAGTCCGCGAGCAGCGGCGGATACGGATAGGCGCCGGCATGTGCCCAGACCACCCGCGCGGCTGGAGCGAGTTCGAACAGTGCATCGATCACGGCCGGATCGCCGTGGATCAGCAGGGCGAGATCGCGTTCGACCGCCAGTTCGACGACCTGTTGAAACACCGCGCTGTGTCGCCCCGCTGCGAATAGATGCAGTTCGCCGATACCGCACCAGTGCATGGCATCGAGTCGCCTGGCCAGCCGGCCGGGAAGCGCCGCGTCATACATCCATGTCTCCTTGTTCACGGCATTCTCATACACGCCGAGTAGCGGCAGAACACGACCCGGCTGCGCCGCGGCAAGCTCGGCGACGAGTTGTGGCGGCCGGCTGGTGATCACCGCCCGATCGATGCCCGCCGCGTCGAGGACTTCGCTGATCCGTGCGGGCGGAAGGGCCTCGTGAATGTCCGCGTCGTAGTGCAGGTGCGCGTCGTTGAACGCTGCGCAATTTGTCGTTGCGGTTACCCAGATCAGGATGCGGGCAACGAGGCTCGTGGTCCGTCGCCGCCCCCCTGCCTGCATGGGTCAGTCCGGCCGGATCGCGAACCGCCCGCTGCCGAGCAACATGATTGCCACGGATCCGAACAGGAACAGCCCCTGCAGTTCCAGCGCCCAGCCGCCGTGGCCCGTGAGTTTCGCGAGGTCCGCCATGTGCACCAGACCGATGGCCACCAGCATGTTCACGGCCATCAGGGCGCCACCCAGGCGACAGAACAGGCCCAGGATGACAAGGATCGGTGCCAGCACCTCGCCGAGATATACGCCGTAGGCAATCTGTGAGGGCAGGCCGGCGCCGGTGAGCCGCTCGCCGATCTTGCCAAGCGCCTCCGCGTGCATGATCTTCGCCACGCCGTGGAACAGCATCAGTCCGCCGACGCTCAGGCGCAGTACGAGCTTGCCGAGGGCGTCACCCGGGGACGATTGCGCAATCATGATTTACCCCTCCCGTTGTTTCAAAAGACCCCTCTCTGATCAAGCGATTCTGACTTGCCAGAGCAACGTAAACGAAAAGTGTGACTTTTCGCCAAATTTTCCCGCTTTCGACGGCTTGCCGCCGTCGATCATGGCGCCACCTCCCTGTGCCGCCGGAAACCTTGATACCGGATCGTGTCTACCGCGCTGCGCGCCAAGTGTCCCGGCTGGCCTCATGTCGTGTGCGTGGGCTGCGATTCCGCGCGCTGCAACAGCGCGCGCGCCAGACGCACGATGCGGCGCCGGTGCCACATCAGCTGCAGACGACCACCGCCGACCTGGCTCCAGAGCACCGCGGCGCGAACGCCGGCCAGCAGCAGCGCGCGCACGCGCGTGGCGACCAGCGGCCGGTTCAGATGTCCGGCCTGACCGCGCACGATCACGCGCGGACGCAGCGTGCTGACGGTCTGCACATAGAGCTCCGACAGTGGCGCGATCACGTCGTCGTGCAGCGCACCGAGCCGCTGGCGCAGCTTGTCGATGCGTTCGATGCCATCGCGCAGCTGCGCGAGCATTGCCGCGTTGGCGCTCAATCGACGTTCGAGTTGCAGGAGCACGATGACGTATTGCGTGACCTGCAGATTTCGCCCCTGACCGCCCTCGAGCTGTTGCACGAGCAGTCGCAGTCCGGGCTGGAGATGCTCGAGCCCCCCGTAGACTGCGGCGGTGCTGTCGGCATCGATGCGAAAGATGCTCTCCAGGCAGGTGCTCATGGTCTCGCTGTCGGCGATGCCGGTGCGCGCGATTTGGTCGACCAGCGCGGTCGCCTGAAACAGGCCCGCCAGTGCGATGGCGGTACGTTCGTCCGGGGCGCGGATCACTCTAGGGCCATACTCTGTGGAAATGCCCGTCCGAGTCTAGCAGGTTGTTGAAAAAGGACCATCCATGGCCTTTTCAACATCGCAACCGAAAAGCGCGGTTTTCGGTTGCTCACGAAAATCAAACACTTGGGTGTTCGACTTTCGGGCGCGACGTCCCTGTTTCACGATATCAGGCTGTTGAAACGAGAATTTCAACAGCCTGCTGGCAAGTTCCCGGCGACCGGTCAGGGCACCCGGTCGATGACCGCGCCACCCAGACAACGTGTGCCGGCGTAGAACACGACGGACTGCCCGGGCGTCGCCGCGCGTTGCGGTGCGTCGAACGCGACGTCCAGCCGGCCGTCCGGATTGCCCGCGTGAACGACGCAGGCCTGCAGCGGTTGACGGTGGCGGATGCGTGCGCTGGCGCGAAACTCCACGTCTGGCGCAGTACCGTCGATCCAGTGCGCAGGGTCGGTCGTGAGCCGTGTGTGCATCAGGCGCGGATGGTCATGCTGCTGCGCCACGATCAGCGCATTGCGTGCCGGCTCCTTTGCGACCACGTACCAGGCCGCCTCGCGGGCGCCGGCGACGCCGCCCACGCCCAGCCCCTGACGCTGACCCAGGGTGTAGAACGCAAGCCCGGCGTGTTCGCCGATCACCGCTCCGTCCACCGTTTCGATCGGCCCCGGCGCGCGTTCGACATAGCGGCCGAGAAAATCCGCGAACCGGCGTTCTCCAATAAAGCAGATGCCGGTGGAGTCCCTGCGGTCGTGATTGGGTAGGCCCGCAGCGCGCGCGATGGCCCGCACTCCGGGCTTGGTGAGTTCGCCAAGCGGAAAGCGTGCACGCGCGAGCACGTCGGCGTCGAGCGTGTGCAGGAAATAGGTCTGGTCCTTGTCTTCGTCGCGGCCGCGATGCAGTTCGGCCCGTCCGTCGCGCATTTCGATGCGCGCGTAGTGACCCGTTGCGATGGCGGCCGCGCCGCGCGAGAGCGCATGGTCGAGAAAGGCGCGAAACTTGATCTCGCGGTTGCACAGGATGTCCGGGTTCGGCGTGCGGCCGGCGCGGTACTCGTGCAGGAAGTTCTCGAACACGCGGTCCCAGTATTCGCTGGCGAAATTGACCGCGTTCAGCTCGATGCCGAGGTGTGCCGCCACCGCCTTCGCATCCGCGAGATCCTGGGCGGCCGCGCAATATTCCGCATCGTCGTCTTCCTCCCAGTTCTTCATGAACAGCGCGTCGACGGGGTGGCCGGCTTCGAGCAACCGCAGCGCGGCGACGGCGGAGTCCACCCCACCTGACAGCCCCACTGTGATCGGTTCTCGCACGGCGTTCAGTCCGCCAGCGGAAAGTCTGCAATCAGCTCCAGCGGATAGCGTCGGCCGGCGCGAAAATCATCGATACAACGCAGCACAAGCTGGCTGCGCAGCATCTCGGGGCGCGCGGCGAGTTCCTCGCGCGATAGCCACACCGCGCGCTGCACGCCGTCGTCGAGCGGCTGGACCGGGTCGTGTTGGTCGACTGCACCGCAGAAACAGAATCGCAGGTAGGTCGTGCCGCCAAACGCGCGCGTCTCCAGCCGGTAGACGCCGACCAGTGCCTGCGGGGTGAAACGCCATGCGGTCTCTTCGCGCGTCTCGCGCACCACGGCGTCGAGCAGGGTCTCACCCGCGTCCAGATGGCCCGCAGGCTGATTGCGCACGAGCTGGTCGCTGTCGGCGTATTCCTCGACGATCAGGAATCGACCCTCGCGTTCGACGATGGCCGCCACGACGACATTGGGTTTCCAGATTTCGGAATGACTCATTTCCGGTGACGCCTCATGAACGGGCCCGCTGGTGTTCCGCGACCGACACCAGTTCCTGATACAGCTGCTGTGCGGACGCGTCCATGTTCTTCGCCTCTGCCGGACGGATGCCGGCGGACTTGATGGAGGCGAGCGCCGGCCTGAGGTCGGCCGTTTCCAGGTCCAGATATCCCGCCAGACGACCGAGTTCCTGAACCGCGGATTGCGGACTCAGAAACCAGTCATAAACACTGATGTAAGCGTTCGTACGGTCCTGAATGTCGCGCAGGATCCGGTTGTAGGCCCGCCAGATCTGCAACGACAGCTCGTTGACCGATAGTCCGGCCTGCTCGGCTACGGGAGTTACAAAGCCCGTGACGCACATCGAGGACACGGACGCCGCCGGTGAGCGCAGGATGATCACCGGCCGCAGGTCTTGGTAGCCCAATTCCCGCAGCAGCCGCTCCCAGAATGGATACAGCAGTACCGTACGCGGGTCTTTCCAGCCCCACAGGCCTGCGTCGCCGAACTGTTCGCGCAGGTAGGACGCGACCGGCCCGGAAACCCCGGGCGGCATCGACAGGCTCGCAGCCGATTGCGCGGCCGCGAGCAGCCGTTCCTCGGGGGCGAACCCGTGGGGATGGCAGCCCATGACCTGAAGTGCGCGCATGTCAACGCCGAGAAAGAACCGGTTCTCCCAGAATCCGTGTACGTTTGCATGATTGGCTTCCAGCAGCGGTTCGCCGAGCTGCACGCCCATCAGGTTCAGCATGCGCGCAAGCATGGACGTGCCGCTGCGGTGCATGCCCAGCACGGGCACTACGGTGGAAGAGGTTCGGGTCATGGATTTACCAGGTCTACGGCGTGACGTGCCGCGGTCATTCGCCGAGATCCGCGCGGGATGTCGGGACGGGTTCCAAGCATACCCATATCAGTCGGGCGCAAGGCACCATTGCCCGGGCGCCAGGTCGCCGAGCCGGTACGGGCCCACCGCGGTTCGCACCAGGCGCAGGGTCGGCAGACCGACCGCAGCCGTCATGCGCCGAATCTGACGGTTGCGACCCTCGCGGATCGCCAGCTCGATCCACGCGGTCGGGATATTGCGCCGGAACCGCACCGGCGGGTCCCGGGGCCACAGGCCGGGCGGCGCGATCCGCACTGCACGTGCCCGGCGAGTGGGGCCGTCGCTGAGGTCCACTCCAGCGCGGAGTTGCTCCAGCGCATGGTCTGACGGCTCGCCCTCGACCTGCACCAGATAAGTCTTCCACAGCTTGTGGCGTGGATCGGCCAGCCGGTGCTGCAGGGCACCGTCGTCGGTCAGTACGAGCAGCCCTTCGCTGTCGCGGTCCAGCCGCCCTGCGGCGTAGACGCCGGGCGCCTGCACAAAGTCCGCCAGCGTCGCCCGCCCGTTGGGGTCCGTGAACTGGCAGAGCACGCCGAAGGGCTTGTTCAGCAGCAGCACGCGCCGCGCGGGGGTTTCCGCTAGCATCGGGACCGAAACCTGAAAGTTCGAGGAGTGACCTCATGGTGATCGAACCGGTCGAATCCCGCCACCTCGTGCCGTTTGACGGTGCGTTCAGGCTTGACGGCATTTCCACCCGCCCGCCGGACGGCGCGGCCGAGGGGAAATCGCTGAAGAAACGCCTGAACAAGATCGTCGACGGCCTGGACGAGTGGCAGCGGCGGCTGTACGCGGCCGACACCCACGCGGTGCTGCTCGTCTTCCAGGCCATGGACGCCGCCGGCAAGGACAGCACGATCCGCGCGGTCCTGCGCGGGATCGATCCGGCCGGCTGCCAGGTGTTCTCGTTCAAGCAGCCGTCAAAGGAGGAACTCGACCACGACTTTCTCTGGCGCACTGCGCGCTGCCTGCCGGAGAAGGGGCGTGTCGGCGTGTTCAACCGAAGTTATTACGAGGAGGTGCTCGTCGTCCGCGTGCATCCGGAGTTCCTCGGTGGCCAGCGCATTGATGTGCCGAACGATCTCGACGCGCTCTGGGAGCAGCGCTACACCTCGATTCGTGAACACGAGCGGCACCTCGCTGCGAACGGCACGCTGATCCTGAAGTTCTGGCTGAACGTTTCCTACGAGGAACAGCGCCGGCGATTCCTGTCCAGACTCGAAGAGCCGGAAAAAAACTGGAAGTTCGCAGTCGGTGATGTGAAGGAGCGCGCGCGCTGGAACGACTACATGCAGGCCTATGAGGCTGCGCTGGCGGCGACCTCGCGCCCGTGGGCGCCGTGGTATGCCATCCCGGCCGACGACAAGCCGTACATGCGCTGGAAGGTCGCCGCGATCGTGCGGAAGGCCTTTGCCCGGCTGGCGCCTGCGTATCCGACGGTCGCCGAGGACGAGCGCGTGCGCTTCGACGAGATGCGGACCCTGCTGGAGTCGCAGGCCTGAGCTGACGACCTGCGGGCCGCTTATTCCTCGCCGTAGACCATGGGCTTTTTCGGCGGCGTCAGCACCAGGCGCTCGGCCGCGAGTTCGTCCTTCGCGAACATGATCTTGTACTGAAGTCCGGCGGCCGGGTCGGCCTGTGCGCGCAGGGCGCGGACGTTCTTCTTCGCCTGCTGGAAGTCGTCGTGCGATTCCAGCAGCGTGGCACGGCGCGGGTTCTCGCGCATCTCGAACAGGTAGTAGGGCATGGGGATTTCGTCGTTCAGGCGGGTGGGAGATGATACCTGCACGGCTGACTCAGCGTTGGCGATCCTGACCATACTCGCTATGGCTGCGAATCGCCGCCTTGATTCAGCCCTGCTCAGCCACGCAGAGACGATAGATAATTGCGGGACAGGACACTAGACTCGAACCTCACGCCCGCGCCCGACAAGCCTCATGAAAGACGCCCCGAACATCCGCACCGCGATTCCGCGTCGCAGAGTCCAGATCGGCGAATTCCAGCTGACGATCCTCGGCGACATCGAGAGCAACGATCCGCTCCCGTATCGCTGGATTGCGGCGTTCGTGCAGTCCGGCGAGAGCAAACCGCAGCTGTATGTGTGCAGCGAAAAGGCGCGTCGTGCCGAGGCCGATCGTGGCGCGTGGCGGTTGCGGGTGGTCGACCCGACGATCTCGGACGTTTTGGATGTCGGCGATCAGTGGGGTGATCTGGAGAACTTCACCGCCGAGGCGATCCGTGTTGGCCAGAAGCTGCTGAAACTCTCAGATGAAACGCCGTGGGTGCTGAGCTGATCAACTTCTGCTGACTACTTGTTGCCCCAGATCTTGGCCACTGCCTGATCGGAACCCAGCAGGCCAACAATTTCACATACCGCGCCTGTTGAGAAAAACACGGTAAACGGCAACCAGGCGCCGGGCAGGGCTGCGTAAATGGCGGTTGCCAGCGAAGCGACGGACAGCAGCAAGAACAGCGCGCCTACAACGATCAGAATGGTGCGGTGGGATCGCTTGTAGCTGTATTCACTCGCGCCCGTCTCAAACAGCTTGAGAATTGGTGAAAAGACTTTCCTCAGCCGGGTTTTCATGAGTCTTGGCGTTGGCATCCGGGCGTTTCCTGCTGGGCAGGAAAGCGGGTTGGTCAAGGCACTTCGATGACTTCAAGCAGCTGCGCCACGATTGCGTCGGCATCCAGGCCTGCCATGCGCGCACTCATGGACGGGATCACGCGATGGCGCAGGGCATCCGGTGCGAGATCGATGATGTCGTCCGGGATCACGTAGTCGCGCCCGCGCAGATAGGCCATCGCCAGCGCGGCCTGCGCGAGTGCGAGCGCGGCGCGCGGTGATGCGCCGACTTCCACGCTGTCGGACAGGGCCGGCACAGACCGGCCCGGTGCGCGGGTCGCGCGGGTGAGCGTGACGATGTACTGCTCCAGCGCGGGCTCGATGTGCACGGCGGCGACCTCGGCGCGCGCAGCGAGCACGCTTTCCACTCCGATGACGGCCGGCATGCCGGTGGCGGGTTTGGCAAAGCTCGCGCGGCCGCGGCGCAGGATCTCGAGTTCGTCGCCGGCGTCCGGATAGTCGATGCGCACGTGCAACAGGAATCGATCCAGCTGCGCCTCGGGCAGCGGATAGGTGCCGGCCTGCTCGATCGGGTTCTGGGTTGCCATGACCATGAACAGGTCCGGCAGACGGTGCGTCGCGCCACCGGCGGTGACCTGATGCTCCTGCATGGCTTCGAGTAGGGCGGATTGCACCTTCGCCGGTGCGCGGTTGATCTCGTCGGCGAGCAGGATCTCGTGAAACAGCGGCCCGGCGCGGAACTCCACATGGCCGCTGCCCGGGTCATAGATTTCGCCGCCGGTCAGATCGGCCGGCAGCAGGTCCGGGGTGAACTGCACGCGACAGAACTCCGCGGTGATCGCGCTGGCGAGCGTCTTGACGGCAGTGGTCTTGGCGAGACCCGGCAGGCCTTCCACGAGGATGTGACCGCGGGTGAGAAGACCGATGACCAGGCGGTCCAGCAGGGCGGTCTGGCCGACGATCTCGGACGACAGCCGCTCGCGCAGCGTGACGATGCGGGGTTGTTGGGTCATACGGCTTCCGCGCATGTGGTTGGGACTGCGGTCGATCCTGCCGTACCGTGTCAGCAAACGGGGGGCATGGCGATCAACGCATCCGGTTTGGTGACTACTTTAACAATTGTTAACTTCGTTTCGTGGGAAACTGAACGACGTTGTGGCATCAAACCCTCACAACCAGTCAGGTGCGGCATGGGGCGGGTCGTGACCTGAACGGGAATCGAGCGGCAAACCTGCACGCATCCCGACTGCCCGAGCGCCTGCCCCGCGGAGTGGTTCGAGTGCGAGTAGCCATCCTCGAAGACGATGCGGCCCAGGCCGAGTTGCTGCTCGGCTGGCTGTCCCAGGCCGGTCATGACTGCCACCACCACGACTCTGGCAGTGCGTTTCTGCGCGCGCTCGGACGCGATTCATTCGACCTGCTCATTCTGGACTGGGGCATTCCCGATCTCGATGGTCTGAGCGTGCTGCGTGCCGTGCGCGAGCGTGTCGACCCGCGCGTGCCCGTGCTGTTCGTGACCGGACGTGGACGCGAGAGCGACATCGTGCAGGCGCTCGAGCAGGGCGCGGACGACTACATGGTCAAGCCCGTGCGCAGGGCGGAACTCGTCGCGCGGCTCGCCGCGTTGGTACGCCGCAGTCAGCCGGACACCGAACCGCGTCACCCGCTGGACTACCAGCCGTACCGGATCGACCCGAACGACCACACGGTGGCGGTGCGAGGCGAGCCCGTCACACTGACGCAGAAGGAGTTCGAACTCGCGCACTTCCTGTTCTGCAACGCCGGGCGGTTGCTGTCGCGCGGGCACATACTCGAGCACGTCTGGAGCACGCGCGCGGACCTCAACACCCGCACGGTGGACACACACATCTCGCGCATCCGCAACAAGCTGGATATCGGTCCGAGCAACGGCTGGCGTCTGACGGCGGTGTATCAGCACGGCTACCGTCTGGAGCGCCTCGCGGGGGTCGAGGCAGCGGAATGAAAACCGCCCATCGAGTTTTTCTCCTGGCGCTGATCGCAGCTGCGGACGCCGCCGTCGCCGAGGACTGGCTGTACACCGTGCGGCCCGGCGACACCCTGTGGGGTCTGGCGCGCACCCACCTGCATCCGCAATACACCCACGACGACCTGGCCCGGCACAACGCAATCAGCGTGCCGCGGCACATGCCGCCGGGCACGCGCCTGCGCATTCCGACGACCTGGCTGAAGTCCACCGCCGAGGCCGCGCGGGTGATCGCCGTGATCGGTGCGGCCCGTTACTCCGGCGGCACCGCCCCGCGCGTGGACGATCGCATCGAAACTGGCAGCGCCATCGTCACGGGTCCGGACGGGCGGGTGACGGTGCAGTTCGTCGACGGCGCGCAGGTTACGATCGGACCGGACTCCGAGGTCGGCTTTGCGGAGATCAGTTCCAGCAGTTCGACAGGGAGCGTCGACACGCGCTTGGACCTGCGCCGTGGCCGGGTCGAGAGCCTCGTGCGGCCGCCGCCCGGGGTCGATTCGCGCTACCGGATCGACACGCCGGCGGCCGTCGCCGCGGTGCGCGGCACGCGTTTTCGCGTTCAGGCCGACGCCGGCACCATGAGCAACGAGACCCTCGACGGTACCGTTGCGGTGGCCGGCGCGGGCGTGGAGCAGCTGGTCGGCGCGGGATTCGGCACTCGCGCCGTTGCCGGTGAGCCACCGGCGGCGCCGCGCCGTCTGCTGTCGGCGCCCGAACTTTCGACGGCGACGACCGTGCGTGGCAGTCAGGCCGTACTCGAATGGCAGCCGCTGGCCGGCGCCGAGTCCTACCGCGTGGAACTCGCGCGCACGGCCTGGCCGGCCGGCATCCATACCGACCTGATGACGCCGGCGACCCGCCTCGAAGTGCTGGCGTTGCAGACCGGCGAGTACGACCTGCGCGTGCGCGGCGTCGACGACATCGGCCTAAACGGTTTCGACGCGACGACCCGCATCCACGTCATCGACGGCTGGCCGGTGCCGACGCTGTCGCCACCGGCGATGGATCGGCACCAGCTGTGGATTGGCTGGTCGCCGGTCGTGTTTGCCCCGTACTACGAGTTCGAGCTGGCGCGCGATCCGCAGTTCGTCGAGCGCATCGTTCATGTGGTCCAGAGCGGAACCGGGTGGACCCTGCCAAGGCCCGAACCGGGGACCTACTACGCGCGGGTGCGCGTGCATCAGGCCTACGCCGCGGATGGCACCTACGGCCCGGCGCAGTCCATCGCGGTTCCACCGCTCGGCTGGGTCGACCAGCTGCTGCGCTGGGCGGAGGGTCCGCCGCCCTGACTGGGTTCCACGTCGACCGCATCCCGGTGGGCGCTATCCTGACGGCATGAATCAGTCCCCGGCCGCGTCCATGCCGAAGGGCCGCTCACCGGCCATGGTGGTTGCGGCACTGGCGCTCGCGCTGCTGGCCGCGTTCGCGGCCTGGCAGGGCTGGCTGGTGCGCGCCGACCGGCTGCTGCTGGACGCCGCGAATCGACAGGCTTCGCGTCCGGCGCCGGACGACATCGTCATCGTCGCGATCGACGCCGAGAGCCTGCAACGTCTGGGGCGCTGGCCGTGGTCGCGCGCGCTGCACGCGGCGCTGGTGCAGCGGCTGACCGAGGCCGGGGCGCGCGCGGTCGTGTTCGACGTGATCTTCGCCGAGCCTGATCGGTACGACCCGGCGACCGACATGCTGCTCGAAAACGCCATCCGCGCCAACGGCCGCGTGTTGCTGCCCGTCCTGCTGGAGCAGACCCGCGACGGCGGCCAGCTGATCGAAACCCTGCCGCTGCCGCGGCTCGCCGAGGTCGCCGCCGCGCTCGGGCATATCCACGTGGAACTGGACGCCGACGGCATCGCCCGCAGCCTGTATCTGCACGAAGGGCTCGGCAGCCCGCACTGGCCGTGGGTTGGTCTGGCGCTGCTGGACTGGCTGGAGCCACAGCGCTGGGACGATCCTCCAGGCGAGCGCCGGCAACTGCCGGTGAGCAATGATTTCGCGGTCTGGGAGCGCGATCTGCGCGTGCTGATCCCGTTCGCCGGACCGCCCGGACATTTCCAGCGCCATTCGTATGCCGCTGTGCTCGATGGCCTGGTGCCGGACAGCGCGCTGCGCGACCGCATCGTGCTGGTCGGGGCCACGGCGACGGGGCTCGCCGATGCCCTGCCGACGCCGCTGTCCGGCGAGGGCCAGCCGATGCCCGGGGTCGAGATCATCGCCAATGCGCTGGACGCCGTGCGCTCCGGCGTGACCATCACGGAGCTTTCGCCCGCGGCGCGGGCCGGGCTGGCGGCGCTGGTGGTGCTCGTGGCGTTCGCGCTGTATGTCTGGATTCCGCCGCGCTGGGGACTCGCCGCGGCCCTGCTCGTGGCCGGTGGAATTGCCGTGGCCGCGACGCTGACGCTGGCCTGGTCGCGTGTATGGATTGCGCCGGGCGCGGGTCTCGCCGGCGTGTTGCTGAGCTTTCCCCTGTGGAGTGGACTGCGCCTGTCGCAGGCCGTGGAATTCCTCGACGAGGAACTTCAGCGCCTGCGCGACGAGCGGGCAACCCTGCCATTCGCGGGCCTGCCGGAGCCCGCGGCCGCCATGCAGTTCGCGTTGCGGGCGGCCGGCGCGCCGAACTGGGCCCTGCATGACGCGAAGGGCAGACCGCTCGCCGGCTCCACCGGCCTGACCGCTGCGATCCTGCCGCCGCGCATGAGCGGGGTCTGGCTGCGTGAGGGCGCGACGCTGACCGTGCGGGTGCCGGAATCCAGCGGCCTGTTACTGACACTCGAACGCGACGACGACGAGGCCGTTCCCGCGCCGGTCGAACGCCTGCTGTTCACCGCCGCGCGCCTATACGACGACGCGCCCGGGGAGCGGCGCCGTACGCGCATCGAGCGCATGCAGGCGCGCATCGACCAGATTCGCACCGTGGCGGCAGCCGCGCGCGAGCTGCGTGCCTGGGTCGAGGACAGCATCGACCAGATGCCGGACGGCCTGATCATGACCGGTGCGTTCGGACAGGTCGCACTCATGAACCGTCGCGCCCGGCAGGTACTCGGGCTGGATTCGGACGAGGCACCGGGGGCGGCGCTCGCCGACCTGCTGGTCGCGGCATTTCCGCAGTCGCCCGAAGCGGACTGGCGCGAGGCGGTTGATGCGGCGCTGATCGAGGGGCGCACGAGCCGGCTGACCACGGCCGCGGCGGACGCTTCGGACCTGATCGTCAGCATTGCGCCACTGCAGGGCGCGGCGAGCGATCCGAACGGCCAGACCGGTGTGCTGGTGAATCTCGCGGACATCTCCGCCCTGCGGGCCGCCGAGCGTCAGCGCGGCGAGATGCTGGGCTTTATTTCGCACGATATGCGCTCGCCGCTGGTGTCCATGCTGGCACTCGTCGAACTGGCGCGCGATCCGGCAGAACAGAAAGACGTCGCGCAGTTGCTCGATCGTCTCGAGGCCCAGGCCACGCGGACCCTGCGGCTCGCGGATCAGATCGTGGAACTGCGGCGCGCGGAACGGCTCGACGACCAGGCCCTTGGGGTCATCGATCTGGCCGAGGTCGTCAACAATGCCTTGGAGCAGGTCTGGCCGCAGGCCGAGGCCCGCGAAATCCGCCTGCGCCGCGAACTGCCCGACGACCCGGTCTGGGTGCGCGGCGACGGCGCGCTGCTGGAACGCGCATTCGTGAATCTCCTTGACAACGCCGTGAACTACAGCCCGTCCGGGACAGAGGTCGTCGTGCGTGCCGGCGCGCGTGACGGGCGCGGCTTCGGCAGTGTCGCGGACCAGGGGCCGGGAATGGATGACGAGACCCGCGCGCGCCTGTTCCAGCGCTTTGCGCGCGGCGCGGCTGCCCCGGCGCGCAAGCACGGAGGCTCCGGGCTCGGGCTGGCGTTCGTGAAGACCGTTGCCGACGGTCACGGCGGCGCGGTCGAGGTGCAGACCGAACCCGGTGCGGGAACGACCTTCGTGCTGTGGCTGAAGCTAGCCAAGCCGGATTGACCGGCCGGTTCAGGCGCTGGTCAGCAGCAGGATGTGCAGACTGCGCGGACCATGGGCACCGAGTTGGATGGTCTGTTCGACATCGGCCGTGCGGGACGGGCCGGTCACGAAGTTGACGGCACGCGGCATCGCGTCCGGGTCCAGTGTCGCCAGCGCCGCATCGAGATCCGCGACGATCTGCGTGGTATTCAGCACCACCAGCGCGTGGTCGGGCAGAAAATTCAGTGTCGTCGGTGTCTCGGGCCCGGAGGTCAGTAGCAGCGTGCCGGTCTCCGCGATGCCGGCCTGCGCGACGGTGACGGCCAGTTCGGCCTGCCGGATCGGGGCGGTCGGCAGTTCGGCGGGCCATTCGAGTTTCGCCAGTGCCGGTGCGATGGCGACGGGCCCGTTCAGGCCGAGTTTCAACCGATAGGCGTCGACGGCAGAGGGCACCGCGCCAGCATTCGGAAGACGTTCAAGGCTTGCCGCCGTGCCCGGCACTTTGAGAACGAACGCCTCGACGACATCGCCACCGGCGGGCGGACGAAAATGCCCGCCGCGTTCCACGGGTGCGGCGCGGCTGGCGGCCAGCCGCAGCGCGGCCAGGATCGATTCGCGCGCGTCGCTCAAGGCTTTGCCCGGCGGCGGTTGAAGAAGCTTCGCCGCGGCAGCGGGGGCAGGGTGCGCAAGCGGGTCCAGCGCCGCACCAAAAAGTCCGGAATCCAGCCGCGCCCCTGCAGCCAGTGACCGATCCTGACGTCCAAGCCGGTCAGTCGCCGGTACCAGCGCGGGCGTTTTGCGAGCCACGCCCAGGCGCGCAGCGATGTACGTTCCAGACGGGTCTCCAGGCCGGCCTCGTGGCGGCGTTCGCGCAGTTCGCGCAGCAGGGTTGGCAGCGGGATGGACGCCGGGCAGACGACCTCGCAGCGCCCGTTCAGCGTACAGGCCTGTACCAGATCGTGGCCGGCCGGCAGGCCGCGCAGCAGCGGTGTAAGCACCGACCCCATCGGCCCCGGATAGACATCCCCGTAGGCATGACCGCCGACCGCGGTATACACCGGGCAGTGATTCAGACAGGCACCGCAACGGATGCAGCGCAGCATGTCGTGGAACGCGCCGCCAATGGTCTGCGAACGGCCGTTGTCGAGCAGCACGACGTGGAAGTTTGCCGGGCCATCCGGATCGCCCGCGCGTTTCGCGCCGGTGTGCAGGGTCGTATACGCCGTCAGTGGCTGTCCGGTCGCGCTGCGCGCGAGCACCCGCATCAGCGTGGCCGCATCCGCCCGGGTTGCGCAGACCTTCTCGATGCCGGCCAGCACGATGTGGACCTTCGGAAGTGTTGCGCTGAGATCGCCGTTGCCCTCGTTGGTCACGAGCCCGACCGAGCCGGTTTCCGCGATCAGCCAGTTCGCTCCGGTGATGCCGACGTCCGCGCCCAGGAACTGTTCGCGCAGCCGTTCGCGCGCCTCATCGACGAGGTCGGCGATCGTCTCGCGCGCGCGCGGGCCGTGGTGTTCGTCGAACAGCTTTTCGATGTCCGCGCGGCTCTTGTGCACGGCCGGCGCGATGATGTGCGAGGGGCGCTCGCGCGCCAGTTGCAGGATGTACTCGCCGAGGTCGGTCTCGATGACTTCGAGATGCATGGCCTCCAGTGCGCGATTGAGGTCGGTCTCCTCGCTCGCCATGGACTTGCCCTTGGCGACCTTGCGTGCACCGGCGGCGAGGCACAGTCGCACGATGATTTCGTTCGCCTCGGCGCCGTTGCGCGCCCAGTGCACCTGGCCGGCGTGTTTTTCGACGTTCGTCTCGAACTGTTCGAGCAGCTTGGGCAGGTGCGCCAGCGCATGGGCGCGGATGCGCGTTGCCTCATCGCGCAGAGTGTCGAAATGGTCGTAGTCGGTGAATGCCCTGCGGCGCTTGTCGACAAAGCCAGAGCGCGACTTGCGCAGCGCCGCCTGCAACGGCGCATCGCTCAGTGCACGCTCGGCGCGTTCGGCAAACCCGTTGGTCATCGATCGGTCGGTATGACTGAGCTCAGCGAGTCAAGGTCTTCCGTCATGCCCGCGAGCACCTCGGCGATGTGAAAGACACGCACCGGCAGACCGCGTTTGCCGATGCGTCCGCCGAGGTTCAGCAGGCAGCCGAGATCGCCGCCGATCAGCACCTCCGCGCCGGTGTGGCCGACATCGTCAAGCTTGTCGTCGGCGATGCGCGCGGACAGTTCCGGAAACTCGACGATGAAACTGCCGCCGAATCCGCAGCAGGCCTCGTGGTCGGCGAGGCTTGCGAGTTTCAGTCCGCGCACCTGCGCAAGCAGCCTGCGTGGCGCGTCGTGGATGCCGAGTTCGCGAAAGCTCGAGCAGCTGTCGTGATAGGCCGCAACCGCATTCAGTTCGGCGTCGATCTCGAATGACTCGAGCGACGCCAGAAAGCTCGTGAGCTCGACGGTTTTCGCGGCGAGTTCGCGTGCCGGCGCAGCAATGCGTTTGTCATCGGCCAGAAGCTTCGGGTAGTGCTGGATCAGCATGCCTGCGCAGGAACCCGACGGCACGATCACCCGATCGTATTCCCGGAAGGTGTCGATCAGCTGGCGCGCAATCGCCTTCGCGCTTGCCCGGTGGCCGTGGTTGTAGGCGGGTTGGCCGCAGCAGATCTGTGGCTCGGGCGTGTCGGCTTCGATGCCCGCGTCACGCAGGAGCTTCAGGCTCGCGTCGGCGATGGACGGGCGAACGTATTCCGCCAGGCAGGTGACAAACAGCGCAGCGCGCATCGGTCGGGCCATGGTTCCGCATCATAGACCACCGGCCGGCGGCGTCCAGCACGAAAGCCAGGCCGGTTGGCGCATGCGCCAGTCTGGCGACATTTCCCTGTGTCGCGAATACCCCGACGGCCCGGCGATGCCGGGCGGTGACTACATCGGCTGACGGATCGTGAACGCCCCGCGCAGATCGCCCGGGTTCAGGTCGCGCGCCTTGTCGTTCGGGTACATCTCGTCGATGGCCTTCGCGACTTCGCGGCGCAGCTTGCCGTGGCAGTTGTAGCAGACCCCGCCCATCTCGATGGCCCGCATGTAACGGAACACCGGCTTGCCGTCTTCGGTGACCACCTCGTAGCGCTCCATGCCGGCGAGCTTTTCGCCGGCCGCCTTGCGTTTCATGAACTCGTCCAGCCCGGCCTGCTCCCAGGTGTCCGGCGCGTTCTTGGGCTGGCGCAGCAGATGGCTGGTGCGGCCGACCTGGAATCCCTGCTCCTCGGAGATGCGCTTTGTCATCGGCAGCGCCTCCAGGTTGCAGGTCTTGGCGGCCTCGACCGGACCCTTGGCCCGTGCGACTTCCGTCACGCGGTCCTTCAGGGCGTTGAGCAGGGTGTTCGCGGCGACGCGGCTGTTGGCGACACGGTCGTCGAGATCACCGGCGTTCGCGGTGCCGAAACCCAGCAGCGCGGCGGCGAGAACGGGCAGGGCGGGGCGAAAGATCATCAGGGCATCCTCGTTGTTATGTTGGGAGGGCGAAGATCATAACCGCGCTGGGCAGGTCCGGTATTTGGCCGGCATCAATTCCGCTGCAAGTGCGGCAGATTGACCACATGCCCGCCGGTGGGCGCGGCGTAACGAAAGTTTTCACCCGCCCCGAGCGCCTGCTGCCGCCGCCGCTGGGTGCCGGGAGCCGTCGGCCGTGCGCGGCGGGTGTTGCACCGGGGCCGGCGAGCGCTGAAGATGGGCGCCCCATTCAAGACCCGCGTCCGATGCAAGAACCCCTGCAACTCGACGAGCACCTGCGCCCGCCGCGCAAGCGTAGCAACGTCGGCTGGCTGCTCGGTCTTGCGGCCGTCGTGGTGGTCGCGATCCTGGCTTGGCGCTGGGTCACGGCCCCGGTATCGCGGCCGGAGCCGGTCACGGCGGCCCTGCCGAGTCCGGCCGGCGCGCCGCCTGTTTCGGGCTCGGTCGTACCGTCCGTGTCGACCGGACTGCCGAAGGCCGGTGCACCGGTCACCGGCGAACTGCCGCCCGTACCCGCCGCGCTGGCGCCGGTCCGCCCGGCCGAGCCCGGCGCGGTCGCGCGCGCCCTGATCGCGGAACTCGAAACCGCCGGCGACGCCAATGCCGCCGCCACCGCAGCCGCGCGCGCATTCGCGCTTGCGGGCGAGGGGCGGACGACGGACGCCTATCTGCTGTATTTCTATGCCGCACGCGGTGGTGATGCGGAGGCCGCGTTCAAGCTCGGCGAGTCGTCCGATCCGCTGAACGTCGCGCCAGCCGACCAGCGCCTGCGTCCGGCCGACCCGGTACAGGCGCACAAGTGGTATTCGCGCGCGGTGGCGGCCGGTCATGTTCAGGCCGGCGAGCGGCTCGGCGCATTGCGGCGCTTTGTCGAGCAGGCCGCGGCTACCGGTGATATCGAGGCGCAACGACTGGTTCTGCAATGGCGATGACACGCATGCATTGGCTGCTGCGCGGGGCCCTGGCCCTGTTTGCGATCGTGACGGCTGCCGCGACGGCGGCGACCGAGCGCCCGCTGCTGATTCCCGGCAAACAAAGCCTCTACCAGCGCGTGATCGCGGTGCCTGGCGCGCAGCTCGTCGACGCTCCGGGCGCACCGACCGGCAAGCCGGTAACGCCGTTCACGGCCTACTATGTGTATGCCCGCGAGGGCGGCGCCGTGCAGGTCGGCACCGGCCGTTACGGCAACACCGCCGGCTGGATCGCCGCCGCCCAGACCATCGACTGGAACCAGGGCCTGACGGTCGCCTTCCGCAATCCCGATGCCCACAGCCGCAGCCTGCTGTTTCGCGACGCGGCCACGCTGAAGGCCCTCGCGCAGGGGCCGGACCTCACCACCTACCGGCGGCTGTACCAGGAGGCCGAAGACGGCCGTTCAGGGCCGGACAGCCCCGTGGTCGCCATCCAGCCCGCGCGCCATGTGGATCTCAGCAAGGAGTTCTACTTGGTGCCGATTCGCGAGCACGAGGACCTTTACGTCGGCAGCGAGCGCGCGCGCCTGCTGCGCGTCGCCAGTGTGCCGCTCGAAGAACCGAAGTCTGAGGTGTCCGCTGCCGCAGCGGTCGCCGAGCCGATTCCGCTGCGCGCGGGGCTGGTGTTTGCGATCGACGCGACGCTGTCCATGCAGCCGTATATCGATCGCACGCGCGAGGCCGTGCAGAAAATCTACGACAGCCTTGCCGGCGCCGGCCTCAGCGGCGACGTGAGTTTCGGGCTGGTCGCTTTCCGCGACGATCCGGCGGCAGCCCCCGGGCTCGGCTATCGCACCCGCACGTTTGTGACATTGGACGAGGGCCGCAACGCCGCGAGTTTCCTCGACGGCGTTGCGTCGCTGGATGCCGCGACGCAGTCGAGCCGTGACTTCCGCGAGGATTCCTACGCCGGCGTGCTGCGTGCGATCGAGAACATGAACTGGGATGCGCACCAGGCGCGTTACGTAGTGCTGATCACCGATGCTGGCGCACGTGATCCCGGTGATCCGCTTTCCGGAACCGGGCTGGACGCTAACCGCCTGCGCCGGATCGCCCAGGAAAAAGGCATCGCGGTATTCGTGCTGCATCTGCTCACCCCATCGGTGTATTCCGATCACGAGGTCGCGGCACGCCAATACCGCGAACTCGCGCAGGTGCCGGGCATCGGCAGCCTCTATTACGGTGTGCGGACCGGCGATGTGCGGGAGTTCGGCGAGGTGCTGGATGCGCTTGCCGCGCAGATCACCGCTCAGGTGCGCGCCACGCCCGCCGCCGTGGCCCGTGCCGTGCAGCGCGCGCCGGAGAGCGACAATCCGCGTCTCGCGGAACTGTCGCGCACGGTGGCGAAGCTCGGTTACGCCCTTCGCATGAAATACCTCGGCAAGTCGGTTGACGGTTCGGTGCCATCGGTATTCGACGCCTGGCTGGTCGATCACGATCCGTTCGAGCCGGCGCGCCAGACCCTCGACGTTCATGTGCTGCTGACGCGCGATCAGTTGTCTGATCTGCACGACGTGCTGCGCCGGGTCCTGATCACGGCCGAAGAGGGCCTGCTCTCGCCGCAGAACTTCCTCAACGAGCTCAAGAGCCTCGCCGCCACGGTCACGCGCGATCCCGATCGCATCGGCGCGACGACGGCCACCACGGCCGGTCGCGGTCAGAGTCTCGCCGAACTGGGCTTCATGGCCGAGTACATCGAAGATCTGCCGTACACGGGCGAGGTGATGAACCTTTCGCTTGCCGACTGGCAGACTTGGCCCGCGCAGCGGCAGATCGACTTCCTGCATCGACTCGAGGCGAAGATCGACTACTACCGCGCGCTGCACGAACACGCCGATCTGTGGGTCAGCCTCGATGGCGGGCCGATCGGCGGGGATTCGGTATTCCCGGTCGCGCTGGAAGCCCTTCCCTGACAGGCTCCTGAACTTCGCCCACGCGTGAGCGAATTTCGACACCCTGCCAGCCAGCAATCATCTGTGGGCGACGTGCAATCTCCGGCTCCGGCTCCGGCTCCGGCCTCGTGGCGCGGGCGCACGCTGATCTACCACCTGCGCGATGTCGTGCGCACCCGCGAGTCCGAGGGTGGTGCGTTTCGCCTGCGCGTGCCCAGCCTGCAGATCGCGCTCGGCGAGAAGATCGCACTGATCGGCCAGAGCGGTTGCGGCAAGACCACGCTGCTCGACATGCTGGCGTTCATCCTGCAACCGAGCGAGATCGGCGCGTTTCGTTTTCGTCCGGTCAATGCCACGGAAGCGCTGGATGTTCGTGAACACTGGCAGCGCCGGCGCCTGAACCGGCTTGGTGATCTGCGCAGCCGGCACATGGGCTACGTCATGCAGACCGGCGGGCTGCTGCCCTACCTCAGCGTGCGTGAAAACATCGGTCTTTCGCGGCGTGTGCTCGGTCTGCCCGATGACGACACGGTCGACATCCTCGGCCGTGAACTCGGCATCGCCAGACATCTGGACAAGATGCCCGACCAGCTCTCGACCGGTGAACGCCAGCGTGTTGCGATCGGCCGCGCGCTCGCGCACCGCCCGTCAATTGTCATCGCCGACGAGCCGACGGCGTCGCTCGATCCGATCGCCGCCGAGAAGATCATGGCGCTGTTCATCGGTCTCGTCGAGGAGATGAACATCACCGTCATCGTCGCGAGCCACGCCTGGCGGCACGTGAAAAAGCTCGGCCTGCGCCGGCTCAAGCACCGCACCTGTCGCACCGACGATGGTCTGACCACCGAAACCACGGTGAGTGAATGATCGGTCGCACCGCAAGGCTCGCGGCGCGCGACTATCGCCACGAGTGGCAGATCTCCGGCTGCTTCGTGCTCGCGCTGGCGGCCGTGCTCGGGCCGATGATGGTGCTGTTCGGGCTGAAGTTCGGCATCGTCGGCGGCATGCTGCAAAACCTGATCGATGACCCGCGCAACCGCGAGATCGTACCGATCGCCTCCGGCCGTTATCAGCCAGGCTGGATCGAGAATCTCGCCGGTCGTGAGGACATCGCATTCATCGTGCCGCGCACGCGATCGATCGCCGCGATCGTGGAACTTTCGAGCAGCGCGTCCACGCGCATCGTCACCGCCGAAGTCCTGCCGTCCGGGCCGGGTGATCCGGTGCTGGTGCCCGATGCACCGCCACCGGATTCCTACGATCGTGTCGTGCTGTCGCGCGCCGCGGCGGAAAAGCTCGGCGTGGGCGAGGGCGATCGCATCAGTGCCAGCCTGGCGCGGGAGTTCCAGGGCCGCAAGGAACGCGTGCATCTGTCGCTCAAGGTCGCGGCACTTGCGCCGGCGGGTGCGTTCGCACGCGATGGCGTGTTCGTTGCGCTGCCCCTGATCGAAGCCCTGGAAGACTACCGTGACGGCCGTGCGGTGCCGGCGCTGCAATGGGAAGGTGCACGCGCGCAGACGCCGGAGGAACGCAACTACCCGGGGTTTCGCCTGTATACGCGCTCGATCTACGATGTGGCGAACCTGAGCGCCGAGTTCCAGAAACTCGGCATCGAGGTGCGCAACCGGGCCGAGGACATCGCACTGGTGCAACGCATGGATCGCAATCTCACGGGCGTGTACTGGGCCATTGCGATCATTGGTCTGGTCGGTTTTTCGCTGTCGCTCGGTGCGAGCCTGTGGGCGAATGTCGATCGCAAGCGTCGCGAGCTGTCCATCCTGCGACTGGTCGGCTTTCGCACCGGCGACATCATCTGGTTTCCGGTGTTTCAGTCGCTGCTGACGGGCTTCCTCGGCTGGGCACTGGCCTGCGCGATCTATTTCGGCGCGGCCGGTGCGATCAACACCGTTCTTTCGACACAACTCGATGCGGGACAGAAGGTCGCGCGCCTGTTGCCGGAACACTTTGGCATCGCGCTGGCACTCACGCTGGGGGCGGCCATCATCTCGGCCGCGCTCGCGGGGCTGCGCGCCGCGCGCATAGAACCCGCAGATGGTCTGCGGGAAGTCTAGTGACATGTTTGGTGGTTCCGAGGGCGCACGGCGCACCGATAAGGGCGAAAACAGGGCGCATCCGGTGCGCGGTGCGCACCCTGCTCGGGCTCGATTGCATTCTTATCGACGTCGCCAAAGGATCGTGTTCTTTTCGCTCGGCTGAGCTATGCTCGTCGCCCCTTTTCCTGCGGATTCAAGCTGTATGCGTAGGCTGCTTGCGGAGTTTCTGTGCCTGGTTTGCCTTGCTTCGGGCTGGACGAGCGTGTTTGCCAACGAGGCGGATACAAGGGCCGAGGCCGCAGTCTCGGCCATCCTGTTCGACAACGATGCCGATACGCTGGCGAGCTTCAAGGTGACGCGTGGCGGGCATGTCGACATCACCTTCTCTGGCAACATGCCGGAAGATCGTTACAACCACATCATGAAACAATTGCGCGAAAGCGCGGACATCTCCGGCGTTCTTGGCAGTCGCGGGCAGGCACTGCGCTGCGGCGTCAATCAATTCTGATCGGTCGATTCGCCCGGACTGAAAGCAGGTGGGCCGCGGCCTGATCCGGAATGCGCTGAGCGGGTTGCTCGCGGCATTCGTGTCCGTGAGCGTCGCCGATTCGCCCGCCATCGAGATCCCCGGTGGCGGCACGGTTCGTCTGCCGTCCGCATACAAGCCGGTGCTGGCCGGGGAGTTCAATCACCAGGACCACATCTCCAGCCTGATCGCTTACCGAAAATACCGCTCGACCATGGCGGGCAGTTGGGAGTGTGACGGCATGGTGGCCGTGAGTCGCTCCACGCAGCACGGCGATCTACATGCGTTCATGCGCCAGTCCGGCGCCGCACTGACCACCAGCTGGAGGTACGCGGACCTGAAACCGGGCTGGTTCGGCGGCCAGCGCGAGAACTTTCCGATCGAGCGCGAATCCGTCGTGGACGGCGAGGAGTTGCGGCAGGAATTGCAGGTCCACCTCGTCGGCTGGCTCGGCACCTACGACAAGCCGGCGCGCATGTACGCATATGAGGCCGGCAACGGGATACGCGTGGCCGTGTGGATCTTTGACGCCGATGGGGGCCTCAAAAAGGCACGCAGGATTGCGCGCGAGATCGCCGGGTCGTATTCACCGTAATATCCACTCTGAGGTCTCTGCTTCGGGTCTGATCCGCCAGCGGCGCGGCGTGTGCTGCGCGCATGGCGACCAATGGCGGTAGATTATGCGAACTTGCCAGACTCAACGGTGGGTTCAGACATGCAGGCGATCACGGCCGGTGTGCTTGCAGCGATGTTGCTGCTGGTGCCCATGCGATTCGCAACGGCCGGCGAGGTGGAAGACCGCGCCGATGCGGCGGTCGCCGCAGTCCTGTTCGAGAACGACGCCGACCGGCTGGTGACCTATTTCGTGCAGCCGGGCGGAAAGGTCAGCATCGTGTTTTCCGGCAATACGCCCGATGCGCTGTATTTGCGCGTGATGCGACAGCTGCGCCGGCACCCGGACGTTCCGGGTGTCAGTGGCGAGCGTGGCTTCATCGAGCGCTGCGGACCGCCGGACAGCCTCTGAACGACCGGCGGGGGGAAGCTACCCGCAGCTGAGCACGCGGCGCATGGTCGCGGCCTTCGCAATGGTTTCGGCAAATTCAGCATCCGGACTGGAATCGGCCACGATGCCGCCGCCGGCCCAGAAACGCAGTTCCCCGGCCGCCAGCGTCATGGTGCGGATCGCGATGTTGAAGTCCATGCGTCCGTCCAGCCCGATGTAACCGATCGCGCCGCAGTACACGCCACGGCGCGCGACTTCCAGCTCATCGATGATCTGCATGGCGCGCACCTTTGGCGCGCCGGTGATGGAGCCGCCGGGGAAGGTGGCCTCCAGCACACCGACCGCGTCGACCTCCTCACGCAACACGCCGGTGATCGTGCTGACCAGATGGTGCACGTTCGCGAAACTGCGTACCGCCCACAGCTGCGGCACCTCGATACTGCCGGTGCGGCAGACCCGGCCCAGATCATTGCGCAGCAGATCGACGATCATCAGGTTTTCGGCGCGGTCCTTCGCGCTCTGCGCCAGCGCGGCGGCCCAGGCGGCGTCCTGGTCCGGGTCGTCGTCGCGCGGGCGCGTACCCTTGATGGGTTCGGTGCGCACGACGCCGCCGCTCAAACGCAGAAAGCGTTCCGGTGAGCTTGACAGTACCTGTCCGTGCGGGAGGTTCAGGTACGCGGAAAACGGCGCTTCGGAAAGCTCCCTCAGCAGGCAGTACGCGAGCCACGGATCACCCGCGACACGCGCGCGCAGGCGTTGCGCGTAGTTGACCTGATAGCAGTCGCCGTCGCGGATGTACGCAAGGATGCGTTCGATTGCCCGGTGATATTCGGCCGTTGTGCGGTCGGCGTGCAGGCCGTCGCGACATTCGAACGCCCTGCCGGCGGGTGCGGATGGGGGACCGGCGGCCAGTCGCTCGGACAGCGACTCGATGCGCGCGCGCCGCGTTGCGTTGGCGGGGGAGCCGACGAGTTCACAGCGTTGCGTCGCGTGATCGACCAGCACTGCGGAGTCATACAATCCGATCGCGCACACCGGCATGCGATCGTCCGCGGGTGCGATCGACGGCAGGCGTTCGATCTGCCGGGCGAGGTCATAGCCGAGATAACCGACCGCGCCCCCGGTGAACGGCAACGACGACGGGCGGGTCGGTGCCATTGCGCGCAGGCGTTCGCGCAGAACACTCAGAAACGGCCGGCTGTCGTGAGTGCTGCCGGCGGCGTTGCGAGTCTCCGTGCGGGTTCCGTCAAAGACCAGCGTTTCGACCGGGTCGCAGACCAGAATGTCCCAGCGCCCGACCTCGCGCGACGCACCCGCGCTGTCGAGCAGCATCGCCCAGGGGTCGCCGGCGAGCGGATCGAACAGTGCCGCGGCGCTGCGGTACGGCAGTTCGCGAGATACGGTGGTCAACGTTTCGCGGACGGGTCCAGCAGTTCGAGCCAGTGCACGACCGGCACGCCGTCGGCTTCGGCAAGATGCAGCTGACAGCCGATGTTCGCCGTTGCGATCAGCGCCGGCGCGCCGGCACGAAGGTTCTTCAGCTTGTTCGAGCGCAGGCGTTGCGACCAGTCGCGTTGCAGGATCGAATAGGTGCCGGCCGATCCGCAGCACAGATGTGAATCGGCCACGCGCGTGAGCTCGAAGCCCGCGGCTTCGAGCAGGGTCTCCGTGCGCCCGCCGAGCCGCTGGCCATGCTGGAGCGTGCAGGGTGCGTGAAACGCGATGCGCCGCGGCCAGGCCTCGATGCCAAGCTTCGGAACGTCGGCAGGCTGTATGAGTTCAACCGGATCGCGTGCGAGCGCGGATACGCGCGCGGCCTTGCCGGCATAGTCCGGATCGTCGCGCAGATACTGCGCGTAGTCCTTGACCACGACGCCGCAGCCGGATGCCGTGATGACGATGGCCTCGATGCCGTTCTCGACATGCGGCCACCAGGCATCGATGTTCCGGCGCATCGCCGCGCGCGCGGACTCGGCGGCGCCGAGGTGCTGGTCGATCGCGCCGCAGCAGCCGTCTTCGTCGACGCGGATGACCTCGATGCCGAGATAGTCGAACACGCGCCGCGCGGCGCCCTGGGTCGTGGGCGCAAGCGTGTTCTGCACACAGCCGTCCGGCAGCAGGATGCGCCGCTCGCGCTTCGCCGTCGGCGTTGGCCCGCGATCAGGCCGTGCACGCGGCATCTGCTGTTTGAGCAGCGCCGGCAGCAGCGGACGCACGAGCCGTCCGGCACCGAGCAGGAGTGCAAACAGCCCACGTTTTGGCAGCACCAGGCGCAGCGCACGACGCAGCGCACGCTCACGCCAGGGTCTGGTCACGCGCGCGTCGACCCACTCGCGGCCGATGTCGACCAGCCGCCCGTAATCCACGCCGGACGGACAGGTCGTCTCGCAGTTCAGACAAGTCAGGCAGCGGTCCAGGTGACGCTGTGTTTCGCGCGTCGGTTCAAGCCCTTCCAGGCATTGCTTGATCTGGTAGATGCGGCCGCGTGGACCGTCGAGTTCATCGCCGCGCAGCTGATACGTCGGGCAGGTCGCATTGCAGAAGCCGCAATGCACGCACTTGCGCAGGATGGCATCGGCCAGTTGGCCGTGCGCGCTCGCGGCGGCCAGGGCAGTCAATCGAGTTTGCATTCAGGATTCCGGAAACAGCCGGCCCGGATTGAACAGGCCGAACGGGTCCAGGGATTGCTTGACGTTATCGTGCAGGCTGCGCAGGGCGGTTTCCAGCGGTGTGAAGGCCTCGCCCGTGCCGCCGCGAAAGCGCGTGGCATGGCCGCCGGCCGCGGCCGCGATGGCACGAATCTGATCGGCTGGCGCGTTCGTTCGCACCCAGCGCTGCGCGCCGCCCCAGTCGACGATCTGTGGTTCGGTCAGCGCCAGCGGGCCGCTGGCCGGACGCACGATCAGGCGCCAGAGCGGAGGCCCGTCGTCGGTGAAAAACCTGAGCCTGTGTTCGCGCAGATCGGCCCAGAACGCATCGGCCTTGCCCAGCGTGTCGCCGCCAATGCGTCTGGCCGTTTCGTTCACGCCGGTCGCGCCACCCGATAGCCGCACGTACAGGCGGTCGTCCATCCAGGCAAGCGCGCCGAGTGGCAGCGCGCGTGACTGTAGTTCGATCATGCGTGCGATGGCACCCGCGGCGTCGAGTTCGAAGACGCGGGTCTTTTCCTGCTCCGGGCGCGGCAGCACCTTCAGCGAAACGTCCAGCACCAGACCCAGCGTTCCCATTGCGCCGGCCATCAGCCGCGACAGGTCGTAGCCCGCGACGTTCTTCATGACTTGCCCGCCAAAACGCAGCGCCTCGGCGCGGCCGTTGACGATGCGCGCGCCGAGCACCGCATCGCGTACCGCACCACCCCAGGGCCGGCGCGGCCCGGAAAGACCGCTGGCGAGCATGCCGCCGACGGTCGCATTTATCCCGAAAGCCGGTGGCTCGAACGACAGCATCTGGCCGGCGTCGGCCAGCGTCTGTTCGAGTTCGGCGAGCGGTGTTCCGCAGCGCACCGTCACGAACAGCTCGGTCGGCTCGTGGCTGACGATGCCGCGATGCACGGTCGTGTCGATCGCTAGTTTCGCGGTGCAGGGGTGGCCGTAGAAGGCCTTGCTGCCGCCACCGCGCAGACACACGGGCGTGTTCGCCTCGCGCGCCGCGGCGACGGCGGCGATGAGCTCCTCGCTGCGGTCGGAAGCGGCGGCCATCAGAATCGCGGCAGGTCCGGGAACGCGACCTCGCCCTTGTGCACATGCATCGCGCCGTACTCCGCGCAGCGATGCAGCGTGGGCACGGCCTTGCCGGGATTCAGCAGCCCGTGTGGATCGAACGCGGCCTTGAGCGCATGCAGCTGCTCCAGCTCGCTGGCCGAGAACTGCACGCACATCGGCCCGAGTTTCTCCACGCCCACGCCGTGTTCGCCCGTGACGGTGCCGCCGACCGCGACGCTGAGTTCGCAGATGCGTTCGCCGAACCGTTCCGCACGTTCGAGCTCACCGGGCAGGTTGGCGTCGTAGAGGATCAGCGGATGCAGATTGCCGTCACCGGCGTGAAACACATTCGCGCAGCGCAGCCCGAATTCCTGCGATAGCTCGGCGATCCGGTGCAGCACGCCGCCGAGTTCGCGGCGCGGAATGGTGCCGTCCATGCAGTAATAGTCCGGCGAGATCCGGCCGACGGCGGGAAAGGCGGCCTTGCGGCCGGCCCAGAATCGTGCGCGCTCGGTATCGGTCGCGGCGGTGCGCACTTCGGTCGCACCGCTGGCCAGCAGGCGTTCGCGCACGGCCTTGATCTGTTCGCTGACCTCGGCATTCGTGCCGTCGAGTTCGCAGATCAGGATCGCGGCGGCATCCACCGGATAGCCGGCGTGCACGAAGTCCTCGGCCGCCCGGATGGCGTGGTTGTCCATCATTTCAAGCCCGGCGGGGATGACGCCCGAACCGATCAGGTCGGCGACCGCCGCGCCCGCGCGTTCGATCTCGTCGAATGCCGCGAGCAAGGCCTGCGCGCGTTCCGGGATCGGCAGCAGTCGCACCGTGATCGAGACGATCACGCCGAGCAGGCCTTCGGAACCGGTGATCAGCGCGAGCAGGTCGTAGCCCGGCGTATCCAGCGTGTCACCGCCGAGCGAGACGCGTTCGCCATCGATGGTGACGATCTCCACGCCGAGCACGTTGTGCACGGTGAGCCCGTATTTAAGGCAGTGCACACCGCCGGAGTTTTCGGCGACATTGCCGCCGATGGTGCAGGCGATCTGCGACGAGGGGTCCGGCGCGTAGTACAGACCGAACTCCGCGACCGCCTGGCTGATTGCAAGATTGCGCACACCGGGCTGCACGCGGGCGATGCGGTTGTCCGGATCGACCTCCAGCACCTGATTGAACCGCGCGAGGCTCAACAGCACGCCGTCGGCGAGCGGCAGCGCGCCGCCGGAAAGGCCGGTGCCGGCGCCACGCGCGACGACTGGCACATTGTGATCGCGGCAGATGCGCAGGATCGCCTGTACCTGCTCGACCGTGGACGGCAGCACCACCGCCAGCGGGGTCTGCCGGTACGCGGACAGCCCGTCGCATTCGTAGGGATGCAGCTGTTCGGCGGTGGTCAGCAGATCCTCGGGCGGCAGCACCGCGGCCAGCGCCTCGATGACCGCCGAAGAAGCGTTGCGCGCCGCCGCGCTCGTGGCCGGTACGTTCATGCGAATCCTTATACCGAGCGTGGTACTCGGGTTTCAACGGGGCGGACGCCGTGCTGCCGGCGTGCTGCGCTCGGTCTTTGGCCATCCCGCGCTGCGCGCTGGCTGGCTTGCAAAGCCGGCCCCGACGCGCGATCCTGCGCCCCGTCCGTCAACGATTCGCGATCGGTCCGCCGCGCAATACCATCACGGGCAGCACGTACGCACACGACAGCACACCGGGAGGCTCCAGCCATGATCCATCGAATTGCCTTTGCCATTTCCGCCCTTGGTCTCAGCGCGAATGCGGTTGCCGGCCCCGGTTGGGTCATCGACGCGTTGTCGGTACCGGTCGACTCGCCGCTCGCGCTGCTGGGTCTGGCCGCCGTGGTCGGACTGATCGCCGCGCGTCTGATCCGCAATCGCGGCAAGTAAAAAGAGCACAATTCCCGGTCGGCATGCGGTCGGTCGCGCTGTCGGCCGCGGTGGTCGGCCTGTTCACACTGCGCTTGGCGCAACCCCGCGGGACGGGGCCGTTTCCGTGTCCAACCGCCTTGTTGGCCACAACAACGGCCACCGTCGCTGCGTCACGCGTAGTGTGAACAGACCCTAGGCCGGCAGGATGAATTTCGAACACCTTCCTGTCTACACGCTCCTGTCCATGCTGGTCATCGTGCTGGTGTGGGAGCTGTTCCGGCCACGACGCCCGGAAGCGAAAAACATCGGCTGGCGCTGGGCAAACAACCTCGCCCTGACCGTCATTGACCAGTTGACCGCAAAGGCCCTCCAGACCGGGCTGTTGCTGCTTGCGGTCTGGTATGCACGGCACTTCGAAACGGGCCTGCTCGCGGAGCCGGCGATCCCGTGGCTGCTTGCCTTCGTCGTGAACTTTCTGGTGCTGGATGCCATCGGTTACGGCATGCACAGGGCGTTCCACAAGGTGCCGGCGTTGTGGCGCATTCATCAGGTGCACCACGCCGACACGGAAGTGGATTTTTCCACGACCTACCGGCACCATCCGTTTGAGGTGCTGATCATGCAGGCGGCGACCGTTCCGGTCATCGTCGTGCTCGCGCCGCCGGTCACGGCCGTGCTTGCGCAAGAGCTGATCCGAACGGTGATCAATGTCGTCGCCCACGGCAACATCCATGTTCCGGAACGGGTCAACCGGGTCCTGCTCTGGTTCATGGTGACTCCGGACTTCCACCGTCTGCATCATTCGAGCGACCGGCGTTTCACCGACAGCAACTATGGTGCGACGTTGCCGTGGTTCGATTACCTGTTCAAGACCGCAAGCCACAAACCGTTTGCCGAACAGGCGACCATGCAATTGGGGCTGGAATATGCGCGCGCGCCGGAGGATTCCCGCGTCGACCGATTGTTGCTGATGCCGTTTGCAGACCAGCGGGCGTTGCGCCAGGAACCGCTTTCATGAGCGAGACTGCCGACCGGCGCGATCACCATCTCGCAGTCATCTGCAGCGCGGCGCCATTCCACGCAACGCGGTTCTCACCGACGAACCAGGCCCGGCCGGAGCATCGCTGAGCTTCGGTCCACGGCGGCCAGCGAAGCGCAGTCGTTTCGGGCATGAGTGCAAATCCCGCTTCGCGTCGTTTCTGGCCCGGGCTGCTGGCCGCCTGCGGGCTCGTCCTCGCGCTGGCCGCGGTGGCGCTTTCGATCGGTCGCTACCCGGTCGGGGCCGGTGGGGTGCTGCGGGCATTGACGGGTGCTGAACTCGAACCGGTCGCGCGTGCCGTCGTGCTGGAACTGCGGTTGCCACGGGTGCTGCTGGCACTGGTGGTCGGCGCCGGGCTCGCCGCCGCGGGCGCGGCGTTTCAGCAGCTGTTTCGCAATCCGCTGGCCTCGCCGGACATCCTTGGTGTGTCGAGCGGCGCGGCACTGGGCGCATCGCTGGCGCTGCTCGTGGGCCTGCCGGCGCTGCTGGTGCAGGGCGCGGCATTCGTCGGCGGCGTTGGTTGCGTGGCGCTGGTCGCGACGATCGCACGAGTGGTGAAACGTCACGACCCGACGCTTGTTCTGGTGCTCGGTGGCGTGACGGTCGGGGCGCTGGCGGCGGCGCTGGTCGCGCTGGTGAAGCTGGTCGCCGATCCGGCCGGCACCCTGCCGGCGATCACCTTCTGGCTGCTCGGCGGCCTGCACGCGGCCGATCCCGGCGGCGCCGGCATCGCGGCCGGGGCGATCGGCGTCGGGGTGCTCGCGCTTGTCGCGCTGCGCTGGCGGCTCGATCTGGTGACACTGCCGGCCGATGAAGCACGTTCAATCGGCGTTGAACTGGCCGGCGTGCGGGTCGTCGTCATCGTGTTCGCCACGCTCATCACCGCCGCGGCGGTGTCCATCGCCGGGGTGATCGGCTGGGTCGGCCTGCTGGTGCCGCACATGGCGCGGTTCATGACCGGGCCGCAATTTGCGCGCCTGCTGCCCGTGGCCCTGCTGCTCGGCGGGGCCTTCCTGCTCGCGGTCGATACGCTCGCGCGCAGCCTGATCGGCACCGAGCTGCCGCTCGGCGCGGTCACCGCGCTGGTGGGCGCACCGTTTTTCCTGTGGCTGCTCGCGCGTGGTCGCGAGGCGTGGCGCTGATGCTCGGGGCGCGTCGGCTCGCCGTTGGTTATACGCGTCGCGCCGTGGCGACGGGGATTGATCTCGACGCGCGGGCGGGCGAGGTGCTCGCAGTGCTCGGGCCCAACGGCAGCGGCAAGACGACGCTGCTGAAAACCCTCGCCGGCTTGCTGCCGGCGCGGTCCGGCGAAGTCCGCATCGACGGCGTGAAGATCGACACGCAGCGTGCCACGCCGCGCGTCGCCTGGTGCCCGCAGAACGTCACGCCGGTATTCGGGTACACGGCGTTCGAACAGGTGCTGATGGGTCGCGCCGGACATCGGCCGTGGTGGAACGCGCCGTCGGCGGCCGATCGGCAGATCGCGAGCGCGGCGCTGATGCGCCTTGGCATCGAACGCCTGTCGGCGCGTGAGTTTGACGAACTCAGCGGCGGTGAACAGCGCCTGACGCTGCTGGCCCGCGCGCTCGCGCAACAGGCGCGCCTGCTGGTGCTGGACGAACCCACGGCGGCTCTGGATTTCGGCAACCAGCTGCATGTGCTCGATGAACTCAGATCGCTCGCCGCTGACGGGCTTTGCATCGTGTTCTCCACGCATCACCCGGAACATGCCCGCGCGATCGCCGATCGCGTCGTGCTACTCGCCGATGGCGGGGTGTTGGCCGCGGGTCCGCCCAACGAAATACTCACCGAATCGGCGATCTCCGAACTCTACGGCCTAGGCTCGCGTCGTGCCGGCAACGCTGGTTTCTCAAACTGAAGCGCGTGTGATTTGGGTCAGCACGGCGGCGGAGTGTGTGGCCCAGACTTCCGGCAGGTGTTAGCAGACTGAACCTGCCGGAGATTCACATGAACCCCCGACTCAAGATCGAATTCTGCATCAACGGCGAGGGTGGGGTGATCGTCGAGGAAAGCCTCACCTTCCCGAGCCCGGACGACTTTCTGGACTTCATTTCGCCCGGTGGTGGTTGCGAGTCGATCGACTCGGCGATCGACGAGGTGCGCGTGATCCTCGCGCCCGGTGGACAGTTCGAAACCGGCAATCGCCTGGCCGCGCACGGCGCGACGTTGCAGGTCGGCATGTATCTGTTCACCGGTCCGCTCGCGGAGATCGCCGACCTTGCCCAGCGGCTGATCGCACACGCGGCCGACAACGACATCGCCGAGTCCTTCTACCGCATGGTCTGATGGCGCGGCTGAGCGTCACAGAACTTTCCACTTGGCGCACTAGCACTGCAAACGAAAAGCCCCGGTCAGGCCGGGGCTTTTCGTGCGGGGAATTGGTGGAGCGGAGGAGGATCGAACTCCCGACCTTCGCATTGCGAACGCGACGCTCTCCCAGCTGAGCTACCGCCCCAATGTGTGGCAACCACGTGATTGCCGATGTACGTCCCTGTAGCGCAGCCCGGTCCGGAAAACCGTCCGGCTGGCCTCGCCCGACACCGACTGGACGGGAATCGGACAAGACCCGGAATTCTAGCACCGGCCCGAACAGGGTCGCCAGCGGATTTGTAGTGGGCCGTGGCCGGCCGTAGCATCGCGGAAACCCCCGCTTCGGCAAACCATGCACGACGTCCGCCCTCGACTGTTCCCGACCCGCTTTGCGCCGCTCGCGCGCGAGCGCATCGACACCCTGCAGGTCAACCTCAGCTATCGCTGCAACCAGCAGTGCGTGCACTGCCACGTCAACGCCGGGCCGAAGCGCACGGAGGCCATGGACAACGCCACGGTCGGGCAGGTCCTCGCGGTGCTGGAACGGCGTGGCATCGCGACGCTCGACCTGACGGGCGGCGCCCCGGAACTGCATCCGCGTTTTCGCGATCTGGTGCGCCACGCGCGCGAGCGCGGTGTCCACGTCATCGACCGCTGCAACCTGACCGTGCTGGAGGAGCCGGACCAGACCGACACGGCAGAGTTTCTGGCGCACCACCGGGTCGAGATCATCGCCTCGCTGCCCTGTTATCTCGAGGACAACGTTGATCGCCAGCGCGGCAAGGGCGTGTTCGAAAAGAGCCTGCGCGTACTGCGGCACCTGAACGAACTCGGCTATGCAGACGAGACATCCGGTCTGTACCTCAATCTCGTCTACAACCCGCAAGGGCCGGTCCTGCCGCCGCCGCAATGCGGGCTCGAAAGCGATTACAAGCGCGAACTGGATGCGCGCTACGGCATCCGCTTCAATCGTCTGTACTCGCTGGCGAACATGCCGATCGCACGCTTCGGCAGCACGCTGATTTCCAAGGGCGTGTTCGATGAATATCTCGGTCTGCTGCGCGCGGCGCACCGCGACGAGAACCGGGCCGGCGTCATGTGCCGGAACCTGGTGAGTGTCGACTGGCGCGGCCGTCTGTACGACTGCGACTTCAACCAGATGCTCGACCTGCCGCTGGCTCGCGATGGTCGTGCACGCAGCCTGGCCGACCTTCTCGATGACGATCTGGCCGGTGCGCCGATCGCGGTCGCTGAACACTGTTTCGGTTGCACGGCCGGGCAGGGATCGAGCTGTGGCGGCGCGCTGGATGGCTGAGTCGCGCGGTGCGTTCATCGTGCCGGCGCTCGATGAAGGCGCGGCAATTGCCGGGTGTCTTCAGGCGCTTGCAGCGGCGCGTGCGCGCGGCTGCGAAGTGATCGTCGTCGACGGCGGCAGCACCGACGCCACGATTGAACGCGCGCGGCCGCTGGCCGATCGCGTGACGTCGGCGCCGCGTGGGCGGGCCGCGCAGATGAATGCCGGCGCCGCGCTGACCCGCGCGGACTGGCTGTGTTTCGTGCATGCCGATACGCGCGTTCCGGACGATGTCGATTTGCGCATTGCCGCGGCGCTTGCTCCGGAGGAGAGCGGTGCGCAGTGCGCACCCTACGCAAACGATGACGGTGCGCGGTGCGCACCCTACGAGTGGTTCGGCTGGGGGCGTTTCGATGTGCGTTTCGACATCGCCGGGCCGCTGCTGCGCATGGTCGCGGGCGCGATGAACCTGCGTTCGCGACTGTCCGGCATCGCCACCGGCGATCAGGCGCTGTTCGTGACCCGCGCGCTGTTCGAGCGCGTGGGTGGTTTTGCACCGATCGGGCTCATGGAGGATGTCGAACTGTCCCGTGCACTGAAACGCCATGTGCGTCCGCAGTGCCTGCGTGCGCGCGTGACGACCTCCAGCCGGCGCTGGCGGCGCAACGGCGTTGCGCGCACGGTCTGGAAGATGTGGCGGCTGCGGGCACGCCACGCGCTGGGTGCCGATCCCGCGCGCCTGGCCGCGGAGTACGGGCCGTGTCCGTCGCCAGACAGCGAGTCCTGATCTTCGCGCGCGTCCCGCGGCCGGGGCGCGTAAAGACCCGGTTGATCGACTGCCTGGGCGAACAGGGCGCGGCGGAGCTCTACGGCCGGTTGCTCTCGCGCACGCTGCGCGTCGCGCTGGAGGCGGATCTGGCGCCGGTCGAATGCCTTGTGGACGGTGACCCGGATGCACCGTGGTTCGATCCGTGGCGCGCAACGCCGGGGCTCAGCTTCGCGCCTCAGGCCCGCGGTGATCTGGGCGAGCGCATGCATGTGGCATTCGAGGACGCATTCAAACGTGCAGACCGTGTCGTGCTGATCGGCAGCGATTGTCCGGTGCTGGAGCCCGCGCACCTCGCGCGCGCGTTCGAGATTCTGGAACTTGGCCACCGCGCCGTGCTCGGCCCGGCCGAGGACGGCGGTTATGTGCTGATTGGCCTGCGTGCGCCCGAACCGACGCTGTTCGAGGGCATTCAGTGGGGCGGCGCGGATGTCTACGCGCAGACCGTTGCGCGGCTCGATGCGCTGGGGCGCGGCTGGGCCGCGCTGGATCCGCTATGGGATGTCGATCGGCCGCAGGATGTCGCGCGCTTGCGCGCACTCGGCGGTGAATGGAGTTAGCGAGACTCTGAACCGGTCAGGGTTGCACGCGCTCGGGGAAGTGCCGCCATTTTCAAGTGCGTACGCGCATTGAAAATGCAGAAAACGAAAAGCCGCGCTTTTTCGTTTTCGTTGCCCTGGCAGGCCTGGATGGCTTGATCAGGGCTTGTTTAGAATCAGTTCCAGCACCAGCTTGCTGCCGAAATACGCCAGCATCAGCACCACGAATCCGGCGACGGTCCAGCGCAAGGCAGTGCGTCCGCGCCAGCCGCGCAGCACGCGTCCGGCGAGCAGCGCGCCAAATACGATCCACGCCGTGATCGACAGCACCGTCTTGTGTACCAGGTGTTGTGCGAACAGGTTCTCGACGAACACGAAGCCCGTTGCCAGCGAAACGGTCAACAGCGCGAATCCGACGCCGATGATCTGGAACAGCAGGCTTTCCATGGTTTCGATCGGCGGCAGCGCACCGAGCAGGCCGGTCACGCGATGGCGATGCAGGCGGCGGTCCTGCACCGCGAGCAGCACCGCCTGGATCGTCGCGATGGTCAGCGTCGCGTAGGCGAGGATCGAAATCAGCACATGCGCCTTGAGCCCGATTGGGGCGGCACGCAGAACGACCTGATCGCTGGGCGCGACGAGGTCGAAGCCGAGCGCCAGTGCGGCCAGCGGGAGCACGAAAAGCCCCAGGTTCTCGACCGGCCGGGCCAGCGCGGCGAGCAGCAGCAGGGCGACGCCGAACCAGGCGATCAGCGACAGCGCGTTGAAAAACCCCAGATGCAGGCCGTCCGCGGCCGGGATGGTCGCGCCGAGCACGATGGCGTGCAGCACGGCCGCGCCGAACCCGATGCCGAGCAGGCGGGTGCGCGAATACAGCGCCGAGCCGTTGATGCTGAAGATGTTCTGCGTAAGCAGGACGCCGCCGGCCGCGTACAGGGCGATCGCAAACAGGGCGGTCAGGGTCAGGGCCATGGTCTGGTGTGGGCGGTGCGGCAGTGGGCGTTCGAGGCTTCAGTATACTATCGGCCCGCTTCCGCTCCGCCCGCCAAACCCGATGTTCGCCAGTCTTTCCGATCGCCTGGGTCGGGTCCTGCAGACCGTTCGCGGCCAGGCCCGACTGACCGAAGACAACATTCGCGACACTGCGCGTGAAATTCGCCGTGCGCTGCTCGAGGCCGACGTCGCGTTGCCCGTCGTGCGCGAATTCACCGAGCAGGTCACCACGCGCGCGCTGGGCCAGGAGGTCGCGCGGTCGCTGACGCCGGGCCAGGTGCTCGTGAAGATCGTGCATGACGAACTCGTGCGCGCGATGGGCGAGGCGGCCGAGCCGATCAACCTGAATATCGTGCCGCCGGCCGTGATCCTGATGGCCGGCCTGCAGGGGTCCGGCAAGACCACCACGGCCGCAAAGCTTGCGCGCCACCTGATCGAGCGCAGCCGCAAGAAGGTCGCCGTGGTGAGCTGCGATGTCTACCGACCGGCGGCCATCGACCAGCTCAAGACGCTGGCCGGCCAGGTCGGCGCGATCTTCCTGCCGAGTACGACCAGCGAGAAGCCCGAGGCCATCGCCCGCGAGGCGCGCGCCCAGGCGGCGCGCCTGCATGTCGACGTGCTGATCGTCGACACCGCCGGTCGCCTGCACATCGACGAAGAGATGATGCAGGAGATCCGTCGCATCCACACGGTGGCAAACCCCGCCGAAACCCTGTTCGTCGTCGACGCGATGCAGGGCCAGGACGCGGCCAACACCGCGCGCGCGTTCGACGAAGCGCTGGCGCTGACGGGCGTGGTGCTGACCAAGGCCGACGGCGATGCGCGCGGCGGCGCGGCGCTGTCGGTGCGCCACATCACGGGCAAGCCGATCAAGTTCATCGGCGTCGGCGAGAAGACCGAGGCGCTGGAGGTCTTTCATCCGGACCGTCTCGCCTCGCGCATCCTCGGCATGGGCGACGTGCTGTCGCTGGTCGAGGAGGTGCAGCACAAGGTCGACCAGGACAAGGCGCAGAAACTCGCGCAGAAGCTCGCCAAGGGCAAGGGCTTCGACCTCGAGGACTTTCGCGATCAGCTCCAGCAGATGACCAAGCTCGGCGGGCTCGGCTCGCTGATGGACAAGCTGCCCGGCATGGGGCAGATTCCGCAGGGCGTGCGCGAGAAGGTCAACGACCGCGAACTGGTGCGCAACATCGCGATCATCAACTCCATGACGCCTGGCGAGCGGCGCCGACCGGAAATCGTCAAGGGTGGGCGCAAGCAGCGCATCGCCCAGGGTTCCGGCACGCAGATCCAGGAAGTGAACCGCCTGATCAAGCAGTTCACGCAGATGCAGAAGATGATGAAAAAGGCCGGCAAGGGCGGCATGAAGAATCTGCTGCGCGGGATGCAGGGCCGCCTGCCGCCGGGCATGCCGCCGTTTCGGCCCTGAACGGCTCTGGTCGGCGTGCTTTGATGGCACCCCCCCCCAATGCGTTCCGCTTGCCCCGTTTGCCCGCCGTGCGATACCTTTAGCCGGCTTTGGCTATGTAGCTCAGCTGGTTAGAGCGCAGCACTCATAATGCTGATGTCGGTGGTTCGAATCCACCCATAGCCACCATAAAATCAATCAGTTGGGGGTATGCCGTGGGTGGCTGCGGCGCACACGTGCCGGTCCGTCGCGGGCAGCGTCCAGGGCGTCGAAACATCGTTCGCCACGACCGAAAATCCGCGCGGCAAGGACCACAACCAGAACTGCCGGCACTCCCTCGCGTTTCACTCCCGCACCGGCGCGGACGCATGGTTCCGGCGGTGCCCACTACCGGAGCAATCGAGATGACCACACGCATGCGCGCGCTCGCTGTCCTGGCCGCACTGTTCCCGGCGCTGGCCCGCGGGGCGGATGCCACGCTGGATGGCGGCAACACGGCCTGGATTCTGACCTCCACGGCCCTGGTCCTGTTCATGACCATCCCGGGCCTGTCGCTGTTCTATGCCGGCCTGGTGCGCGCGAAGAACGTGCTGTCGGTGTTGATGCAGTGCTTTGCCATCACCTGCCTCGCGTCGATCCTGTGGCTGGCCTACGCCTACAGTCTGGCGTTTTCCGAGGGCAATGCGTTCATCGGCGGGCTGGAAAAGGCGTTCTTCGCCGGCATGGACAAGTCCAGCCTGAGCGGCTCGATCCCCGAGAGCGTGTTCGCGATGTTCCAGCTGACGTTTGCGATCATCACCCCGGCGCTGATCGTCGGCGGCTTCGCCGAACGCATGCGGTTCTCGGCGATGCTGATCTTTTCGACCCTGTGGATCACGGTCGTCTATGCACCGATCACCCACTGGGTCTGGGGCGGTGGCTGGCTCGGCTCGATGGGGCTGTATGACTTCGCCGGCGGCACCGTCGTGCACATCACCGCCGGTGTCGGTGCACTGGTGGCGGCCGTCGTCATGGGGCCGCGCAGCGGCTTCCCCGAGACTGCGATGCCGCCGCACAACCTGACCATGACCGTGACCGGCGCCGGCATGCTGTGGGTCGGCTGGTTCGGCTTCAACGCGGGTTCGGCGTTGGCCGCGAACGGTGATGCCGGCATGGCCATGCTCGTCACGCACATTTCGGCCGCCGCCGGCTCGCTGGCGTGGATGACCGCGGAATGGATCAAGTTCGGCAAGCCCAGCGTGCTGGGTATCGTCACGGGCATGGTCGCGGGGCTGGGCACCATCACGCCGGCGTCGGGTTTTGTCGGGCCTGCCGGTGCGCTGGTGATCGGCATCACCGCCGGCTTCGTCTGCTTCAGCGCGACGCAGTTCATCAAGCGCGTGCTGAAGATCGACGATTCACTCGACGTCTTCCCGGTGCATGGCGTCGGCGGCATCCTCGGCACGCTGGCCGCCGGCGTGTTTGCCTCGACCGGGCTTGGCATCTTCAGCGGCTTTGGCTTCAACGAAGGCGCCGGCATCACGACCATGGGCGGGCAGGTCTGGGTCCAGCTCGTCGGCATTGGCGCGACGCTTACCTACACGGCGGTCGCGACCTTCATCATCCTGAAAATCTGCGACATGCTCGTCGGCCTGCGCGTGTCCCGCGATCAGGAGACCGAGGGGCTCGATCTGGTCCTGCACGAGGAGCGCGGTTACACACTCTGATTCGCCGATATTTTCGCCAGCCGCACCGGCGTGCGCGCAGAGGCATGCCGGTTGTGACACAGGGACGTGTCGCTGCCCTGGCAATCCTTCGACGGATGGATCAGCGCTTCCCTTGAGCTGAAGCCGGCACTTGCCGGTGCGCTTTGCTAGGGCCTGTTCTCACTGCGCTTGGCGCAGCGTTGCTGCCCCAAAATACGTCAGGCAAGGCGCGAGGAGAGCGGTTTAGCGTACCTAAATGAACGACGAGCAACGCAGCATGACGGATTTTGGGGCGCAACCCCGCGGGACGGGGCCGTTCCCGTGTCCAACCGCGTTGCTGTTCGCTGATGTACGTCAAGTACACTGCGCTCACAGCGCCTTGTTGGCCACAACAACGGCCACCGTCGCTGCGTCACGCGTAGTGTGAACAGGCCCTAGGCTGCCGGCCGAGGGTCAACAGTCTGGGGGCACGATGAATCCGCTAAGAATTCGCTCGCGCGCGATGTCCGCATGCGGCGCTTTGGCACTTCTCGTTAGCGCGGCCGGGGCTCATGCCTCCGATCGCGTCATGTATCTGGGCGCCGGCTGGGACGACGTCAACGACAAGACCGGCAGTCCGGCCGTCGCCCTGATGGCGGGCGTGGCCGGAGAGGGCTGGCGTCCGTTCGACGATGGTTCGGGCTCGATCGGCGCGCGCTTTCGCATCCGCCCGCAACTGACCGCCGAGGCGACCTTCGACGGTGACGTGTTCGTCGGCGCGGGGCTGGCGTTTCAGCTGCCGGTCGGTTCGCGCAGCTTTGTCGAGGCGAGCTTCCAGCCCGGCGTGCAGTATCTGGAGAGCGACGTCTTCGCACCGCAGTTCCGCTCGGCGATCGGCATCGGGTTTGATCTGGACTCGACCACCACGCTGGCGCTGATCGGCAATCACAAGTCCAACGCCAAGCTCGGTCAGGACGACTCGTCCAGCGAAACCATTCTGCTGCGGGTCGGCTGGCGCTACTGATCCAAGGCTTCTTTCTGCCCGCCGCCGTCAGCGATAGCCGTTCGCGTGCAGCACTTCCACGATGCGCTCGCCCGTGATGCGTCCCGGCACCAGCACCTGGTTCGCCCCGGCCGTGAGCAGTTCGTCGTGGTCGGTCTGTTCCTCGCCGGTCATCACCAGCGTGGCGTTGGGTGCGAGCCGGCGTAGCTGGCTCGCGAGCGCGCGGGTGTTCGTGCCGCGCAGGAAGGTATCCGAGATGGTCGTGATGATGACCTTTGCCTCGGCGATGCCGAGATGCTCCAGTGCATCCGGGTGCGCGAGGTCTGCATAGGCCCAGCGGAAGCCGCGCGCCTGAATTGCCCTTCCCGAGCGCGTGTCCGCGCTCACGACCGTGACCTTGTCCTTGAGCTGCGGGGCATCCTTCTCGATGATGTCGAGCACGGCCTCGGCAATGCGGAAGTGTCCGAGCAGAACGACCTCGCGCCGCGGCCCTTCGGCGTGCGTCGACGGTGGCGCGTCCTCGTCATCGGGCACGCCGTCACCAACCACCGGGCGCAGCAGCCAGCGGGCGATCGCATCGTTGCCGTTGATGATGTAGGGAGAAATCAGCGAGGTCAGGATCATCGCCATGAGGATCAGTGACGCGGTCTCCTCGGAGACGTGTCCGAATGCCGCGCCCAGCGAGACGATCACCAGCGAGAACTCGCTGAGCTGCGCAAGGTTCAGACCCGTGACCATGGACGGCTGCCATTCGTTGCCGAGCATGCGCGCCACCGGCACGACCGCGATCAGGCGGCTCAGCATGACGAAACCGGCGATCAGCGCCGCAGTGCTGATCAGGTCTGCGTTCGGCACCGGAATCTTCATGCCCAGCGCCACGAAGAACAGCGTGACGAAGAAGTCGCGTACGCCGGAGACCTTCGAAATGACGTCCGCCGCATACGGAAACGTCGCGATACTGAGGCCGGCAATCAGGGCGCCCATCTCGCGCGACAGGCCCAGGTATTCGGCTGAACCGGACACCGCGAAGCACCAGCCGATGACCGACACCAGCACGAGTTCCGGCCACGAGGCCGTGGCATCCAGCAGAGGGCCAAGCACATAGCGGCTCACCGCGAACGCCGCGACCACCAGCAGCAGGCCGCTGCCGATGGACTTGGCGATCTGCAGCACGCCGGGGTCGGCGAGGTTCGGCTGCAATGCGAGGAACAGGATCGCCCAGACGTCCTGCATGACCAGCACGCCCAGCGTGAGCTTGCCGGCCAGGAGCTTCAGTTCGTACTTGTCGCGCAGGAGCTTGACGACGATCAGCGTCGAACTCAGCGAGGTGACGACGGCGAGGTACAGCAGGTCGAACTGGCCGCCGCCCCAGGCGAAGCCGAGCAGCGCGAAGAAGCCGAGCCCCAGCCCGACGTTGACGGCGAACTGGCCGACCGCGAGCCCGAACATGGTCTTGCCCAGGCGCTTGAGTTCGCGCAGATCGATCTCGAGCCCGATGATGAACAGGAGCAGGATCAGGCCGATCTCGGAGATCAGTTCGATGCTTTCCTCGCTGTGGACCAGCCCCAGGCCCAGGTTCGGGCCGAGCAGGATGCCGGCGGCGATGTAGCCGAGCAGCAGGGGCTGGCGGATGCGCTGGGCGATGTGCGCCAGCGCGGCGGCGAAGATGATGCCCAGCGCGATGTCGCGCAGCAGGGTAAATTCGTGCATGGAGATTCTTGTGTTCGTGTGCGGCGGGCAGATTATCGTCGCGTGCGACGCGCGGGTACAGGGCCAGGGCCGCGTAGCGGACCCATCCACTGCACGGGGGCATTATGAACACAACATCCGACTATCAGATCAGCACCGCCTCGCGCGCCGAGGTCGACATCGCCGTGGACTGGGCTGCGGCCGAGGGCTGGAACCCCGGTCTGGGCGACGCCGAAGCGTATTACCGGGCCGACCCGTCCGGGTTTCTGATCGGGCGTCTGCACGGCGAACCGGTCGCGACCATCTCCGCGGTTCGCTATGGCGACTTCGGTTTCATGGGCTTTTACATCGTCAGGCCCGCCGAGCGCGGTCGCGGGTTGGGGATCGCCATCTGGAACGCGGCGCTGCGCCATCTGGAGGGCTGCACGGTCGGCCTGGACGGGGTCGTGGCGCAGCAGGACAACTACCGCAAGTCCGGCTTCGCGCTCGCGTTCAACAACGCTCGATACGAGGGGCAGGCCGAGGCCGATCTCGCGCCGGACCCGAACGTGATCGAGCTGTCCACGCTACCCGTAGGAGCGGTCATGGAATACGACCGGGCGTTTTTTCCGGCCGAGCGCCGTGCGTTCCTGCGCCACTGGATCACCCAGCCCGGCGCCGTCGCGCTCGGCCTGCGTGCGGGCGACTCGCTGGCCGGCTATGGCGTGATCCGCCCGTGCCGCACCGGCTCCAAGATCGGGCCGCTGTATGCCGACCGCCCGGGCGGCGCCGATGCGCTGTTCCGCGCGCTCGCGGCACGCGTGCCGGCGGGTTCGGCGATCTATCTGGATGTGCCCGAGGTCAACCGGGCGGCCGTTTCGCTGGCCGAGTCCCACGGCATGCGGCCGGTGTTTCAGACCGCGCGCATGTACGCGGGCGCCGAACCGCCGCTCCCGCGCGAGCGGATGTTTGGCATCACCTCGTTTGAAGTGGGTTAGTCGTGCAATGCGCCGCCAGCGCGCCGTTGTTCAGCTCGGCGATGAGTTCGCGCAGCCGGCCGTAGCCGCGGCGGTCGAACTCGAACGCCAGCCGTGACATGGACAGCAGTTCGGGTTCGTCCTGCTCTTCCTCATGCGGGCCGGCCTGCACGATTGCGCCGCGCTTGATGATGTCGGCGAACTCCCGGTTCAGCGCCTCGATCTTCTCCGGTTCCAGCGGCTGCGCGATGCGCAACCGCAGTTCATTGTCGATCCAGCGCATGGAGTGGTAGTTCGAATAGAACCGGCAGATCAGCGCGATCGCGCTTTCGGCATCGTGCGCGATGCGATACAGCGAGGTGTCGGACTTCGAGATGTAGCCGCCGTCACGCATGCGGCCCTCCACGAACCTCAACCAGTCGTCCCAGTAGCCGCTGTGGTCGTGATCGATCAGCACGATCGGCACGATCGGCGTCTTGCCCGTCTGCATCAGGGTCAGCGCCTCGAACAGTTCGTCGGCCGTGCCGAAGCCGCCGGGCAGGACGATGATCGCGTCCGATTCCTTGATGAAGAACAGCTTGCGCGTGAAGAAAAACCGGAACGCCATCAGCCCCGGACGATCGGCCATGACGCGGTTCGGTTCCTGTTCGAAAGGCAGGGTGATGTTGAAGCCGAGGCTGTCGTCGGGGCCAGCCCCCTCGTTGGCGGCCTGCATCGCGCCGGCGCCCGCGCCGGTGATGACCATGAAGCCTTCCTGCGCAAGCCGCCGGCCGATCTCGGTCGCGAGCGTGTAATCGGGCTCGCCCGGCTGCGTGCGCGCGGAGCCGAACACCGAACACTTGCGCCGGCGCTCGAAGCGGCGCAGCCAGCCAAACCCGTTGACCATTTCGGAGAGCGCGGCGGTGGCGATCTTCGCGTCCCAGCGCGTCGCGTTCTCGGCGATCAGCTGCACGGCGGAGCGCAGCAGTTCGCGATACAGATCGAAGTTCTCCGACGACCCGCCGCCGGCGAGTTCGATCAGCGCATCGATCTGCTGCGGGATGTGTGGATCGCGCGTGCGTACGTGGCGTTCGAGCAGGTTTTCGGTCATCGACGTGACACCCGTCTGGCTGGGGTTGCAGCGCAAAGCGTATGAAAGCGTACCGCGGACGTCCAGCCCATGGACGGATCACGGTCGTCATGGAGTGCGTGTGCGCCGAACGCGACACAGTGGTGACTCGCGCACGAGTCGAATTTTCTTAAGCACACCAAGTTTGTCACATATTCACAAAAACCTGTGAATTGTGTGGATTGGTTCATGAATTAAGGTTGCGCGTCTGTTCAGCCTGTGTCCGCAGAGGCGTCGACCCGCGCGGTGCGACGTGGCATGGGTATGCACGGGTACAGGAGAGACAGCATGGTCAAGAATCACCAAAAATCAAAGCGTGTTCTGATTTCGGGCATGATCGCGTCGGTGCTTTCGCTGGCCGCGGCCGGCGTTGCGTACGGCGATGACGATCTGCGTATCCGCAGTGCGCAATGGCGCGCGGACGAGGCGCGGCTGAGCGTGCGTGTGCGTGCCGAGGAGGGTGATCGGCTGACGGTCGTCAACGCCGCAGATCACGATCAGGTGCTCGGTTCGCGACGCCTGCGCGATGAGGAATGGACGCTGCGAGTCTCCGACCCGAGCCCGGTGCCGTGTCGCGTGCGCGTCGAGCGCAGCGGTGGCGGCAGCGTGGAACGCGATGTCGAAAACGCGCCGTCGAACTGCGGGCCTACCGCGGGCGGCGGTTCGTCCGGCAGCTCCGGCGGTGGTTCGAGCAGCAGTTCGAGCAGCTCCGGAGGCAGTTCAGGCTCCGGCTCAAGCAGCTCCAGCGGCGGTTCCAGCACCAGTTCGGGTGGCAGTTCGAGCAGCAGTTCCAGCGGTGGCGGCACCGGCACGTTCCCGCCGCCGCCAGACGGACCGCTGCGCGTGCTCGGCGCGAATGACCTGGGCATGCACTGCACCGACAAGGACTTCCAGATTTTCAGCATCCTGCCGCCGTTCAATAGCGTGCATGCGCAGGTGATCGAGCGTGGCAGCAGCAGTGCTCTGCCGCGCATCGTCACCGGCGCCGAGATCGACGTGTACTACACGGCGACGACCAATCCGCTGGATCCCGTCGGCATGGGTTCCATCAACACGACCGGCGCGAATGCACCGCCGGATGTGTTCAAAACCAACTTCTGGGATGTCGCCGGCGGTTCCACGCTGGGCGGTCTGGCCTATCGGAGCCTGTATCCGGGGCAGGACAAACTCGGGCTCTGCGACCCGACGGCCGGTCCGTGTCCGAGCGTGCTGGACCTGTTCGAGCCGATTGCGCTCGATCTGGGTCTGCCGGTACCGGACCCGGTTGAATTGCCGGCACTCGCACCTTCGCAGCAGGCTCATGTCAGCGCCATCTCACACGATCCGTTCACGACCGATCCGTACAACGCGAACGTGCCGCAGGTGTTCGATCGCTTCGACGCAAACCTGCCGTTCTTCGCGGGCTTTCCGTTCGGCGCCGTGCTGTCGGATGTCAACTGGTTCGCCGCCGACGGCATTCCGTTGCTGCCGGTGGATGACAGCGGGCGTGAGAACGCGTATCCGATGATGCGCATCGACGCGGTCGCCAAGGGTGTGGATGCGTCCAGCACAGGTGCGTCGCTGGCCTCGCTGGATATCGTTCTGCCGGTCGCATCGGAAGCCGACTGTCAGAACTGCCACGCGGACACGGCCGATGCCGGCAACGGCGCGGCGACGAACTTCGCGAGCACGTCGTTCGTGATCGCACGCGTGTCCGATGCGCCGGGGCCGGAGCCCCTGCAGAATGCCGCGAAGCTGAACATCCTGCGGCTGCACGATGCCAAGAACGGTGCTGCATACACCTCCAGCGTCGACGGAGCGCCGACCCCGTGCAATACGGGCGCCGAGCCTTCATGCCTTGCGAACCGCACGCCCGTGCAGTGTTCGCAGTGTCATTACTCGCCGGCACTGGATCTTGCGCAGGTCGGCCCGGTCGACGAGCCGGAACAGGGTGAGGGCGGTCGTCAGCAGACTCGGCACATCTCGATGTCGCGCGCGATGCATGGTCACCACGGCCAGTTCGGCGATCTGTTTCCGGAGATGCCGCCGCCGAACGACCCGCAGCGCATGGAGAACGGTCTGACGGCGATCAACGACTTCGTGGAGTCCGTGCTGGAGGAGACCTGCTACCAGTGCCATCCGGGCAAGCGCACGCAGTGTCTGCGCGGCGCGATGTTCGCCGGCGGGCTGGTCTGTCAGGACTGCCACGGCAACATGCAGCAGGTCGGAGACGACTTCACGGGCGGTTTCCCGCTGCTGGCCGGTGCAGACCTCACCAAGCGCGTGCCCTGGGCGCATGAACCGAAGTGCCAGTCGTGCCATACCGGTGATGCGATGTCGAACCTCGTCGGCACACCGCACACGATCGCGGCCGCCGACGGCATCCGACTCGCGCAGGCGTTTCTCAGCAACGACCTGGCCGCAACGCCGATTGAAGCGGCGGCTTCGCGATTCGCCGAGAACGCGAGCCTGTATCGCCTGAGCAGCGGTCACGGCGGGGTCATGTGCGAGGGCTGTCATGGTTCCACGCATGCCATCTGGCCGGTCAACGGCCCGAACGGCGCCGCGGTGGGTTCGCTCGCGAACGACAACGTCGCGGCGCTCGACTTGCAGGGCCATACCGGCACGCTCATCGAGTGCACGACCTGTCACGAGCCGACCTCCACGGGGCTGCCGCTGAACCTCAAGGGACCGCATGGCATGCATCCGATCGCGGATTTCAACGGCCCGGATCAGCGCTGGAACGACAAGCACAAGGAGGTTCTGGAAAAGCAGGGGCCGGCCGCGTGCCAGGGTTGCCACGGACAGAACGGCGAGGGCACGGTGCTGTCGCGCACTGCCACCAATCGTCGTCTCGAGTGCAAGGAGAAGAGCGGTTCGCTGTGCGGCAGCGGCGCGAAGTACATCGACGTGCCGAAGGGTACGCAGATCGGCTGCGCCCAGTGCCACGAGAACGAGCTGTTTCATGACTGACAGTTGGTGAACCGGTTCGCCAGGGATGGCGATCGAACGGGGCGGGGCACGGAGCCTCGCGCCGTCTGCACGCGACGCCGTAACGCCGAACCGGTCGCGGGGTGCCGGAGTTTCCGGCTACCCTAGGCGTCATGTCCAATCCCCTCGAGCCGCCGGTCGATGCCCAGCAGGCGGCGGATCGTTCGAGCCCCGCGGGCGAGCGTGAAAGCCCGGCGTCGCGAACCGGCAGCGCGCCGGTCGTCTCGGTCATCGTCCCGGTGCACAACGCCGGTGTGCTGCTCAACGACGCACTGAATTCCATCTTCGCGCAGCGCGATGCGCCGGCGTTCGAGGTGATCGTCGTCGATGATCGAAGCGACGATCCCGCCACGCTCGGCGTGTTATCGGACCTCGCGGACGCGCGCGTTCGGGTGATCCAGAGTGATCAACGGCCGGGCCCCGCAGGGGCGCGCAATGCCGGTATCGCGCAGGCCCGCGGCGAGTGGCTGGCGTTTCTGGATGCCGATGACCGCTGGCCGCAGGCCTCGCTGGCCCAGCGCTTCCAGGTTGCACAGGGGTTCGACGGCGTGCGCTGGATTGCAGGGCGTCATGCGGACTGGGATGCGCTAAACGATACTCTGACCGAGCCCGAGAACCCGCTGCGCAACCGTATCGGCAGCCGGCGTAATTCCGCGACCGGCACGCGCATCCAGGACCCGGAACTCGAACTCGGCGGGCCGCCGTTCCTGCGCCTCGGTGCGATGCTGATCCACCGCGATGCGCTGGCGAAGGCCGGCGGCTTCGATACCCGGTTTCGTTACGGCGAGGACTGGCTGCTGTGGCTGAAGCTCGCCCTCGGCGAAAAGCTCGTCTATCAGGATGCCATCTCGCTGCACCTGCGCCGGCATGCCGGGTCGATGACCGCCGGTCTGCGCGGTCTCGATCAGGGCTGGCGCGTGACGCTGCACGCGCTGGCACAGCCCGGGTTTCGCATGATCCGCCCGCGGCTGCGCTGGACGCTCGCGCGTCAGTTCGCCAACGCCGCGAACGGCTTTCGCGACCACGGCCACTGGTTCAGGGCGCTGGGCTACGCCATTCGCGCGGTGCTGGTGGTGCCGAATTCCCGCGAACACTGGCGACGCATCGGCGCGATGTTTCTGCCGCGGCGGGGCCGGCAAAAGGGCAGAACCGAGCCCACTGTCCGGCGGCATTGACGCGCAATTCGGCACGCGCGTAGTGTGAGCAGCACGCGGGTCCGGTGGCCGGGCCACACCCGTTTCGATCTTTCCGGCATTCCCTGTCTAACGCTGCGGCGATGGTGCGCGACCGTGCCTGACGTCGTTCCAACCTCCAGGAATCATCTGCGCGACAGCAGCGTGCGTCTGCGGTGGCGGCGTCTGCGCTGCGCGTTGCGTGCGCGGCCCGCGCCCTGCCTGATCCAGAACAAATAGCCCGATTCCTCGCTTGTGGCCCGGTTCCGGGAACCGGACCGCCCGGCGCGGCCACCCGCCGCTGATCGCAGTGTGAATCGAGTGTTGTTCCATGAATTTTCTGCCCCCGACCCCAAGCCAGGTCTGTCAGTCCTGCGGCGCGTGCTGCGCGCACTTTCGCGCCTCGTTTCACTGGCTGGAAACCCGTGCGGCTCCAGGCGGTACGGTTCCGGAACACCTGACCGAACCCGTCACCCCGCATCTGGTGGCCATGCGGGGCACGAACGGCAGGACGCCGCGATGCATCGCCCTAGAGGGCACGATCGGCGAACGGGTGGCCTGCGGCATCTATGCGGACCGCGCGAGCCCGTGTCGTGACTTCAAGGTCGCCTGGGAAGACGGCGTGCCGAACCCGCGCTGCGACCAGGCACGCGCCGCACGCGGGATGGCGCCGGTTGCACCCGGTACGTTCGACGACATCGTGCCGCCGCGCGCGGCATAGCCTCTTTCTTGAATCCCTGGAAACCCCAGGGTGGCTCGGTGGGCGATCGTGGCGGCCCGTTTCTGCCACGTGGCTGGGAGAACGATCATGAAAAAGTCGATCCTTGTTCCGGTTGCCCTGGTCTGTTTCCTTGGCGCGGCACATGCCGAAACGCCGTCGCAGGGAAAACCTCAGGCCGCTGGCGTGCTGGGACAAAAGCAGCAACGCACGATACTGTCGAAGACTGATCTGCAAACCGCGCCCGGATACGAGGCCATCGTGCTGACCGTGGACGGCGCGCCTGGGCTGGTCGGCAAGAAGCACTTTCATCCGGGTGATGAGTTCATCTACCTGGCCGATGGCACGCTGACCCTGGATATCGCCGGCAGAGGCAAGGTCACGCTGCACAAGGGCGAGACCGTGCACCTTCCAGGCGGGGTGGTGCATCAGGCGGTCAATCCGAGCAAGGACATGCCGTTCAAGGCCGTCACGTTCGGCATCTTCGAAAAGGGCAAGCCCGACACGACGATCGTGACCGACTGATCCAGGGTCGTTTCGCAGGCGCAATGCCGCAAGGGCATTGCGCGGCATGGTTGTGACAACGCGGCGGTCGATGATTGTCGCCGAGCGTGCTGAACGGCCGGCATGCCGATGAAAGCGATGATTCAGGTCATGACCGGGGTTCTTGTGACGAACCAGAATCGCACTTGCAAACCCTGAAACGGAGGGGATCATGAACATCGGCTCTCGCTCATTCACCGTGACTTTGATTGCGTTACTGGCCACCTCTGCCAGCGCCACCGAGACCACCTATCGAGGCGACATTCGACCGTTGTGGCAGCAGAAATGCGCTGCCTGCCACGACGCGCAATCGCCTTACCTGGGGGAATTCAAGGCCGACAAGGAACAGTTCAAAAAGGCGATGAAGGGCCCGCGCATGGACACTTATGCCGACCTGATCTTTTACGTCGGCTGGCCGGATACCGGAGCCATCATGCGCCGGCTGGATGACGGCCAGACCAAAGGTGATGGCAAACCCGGCAACATGTACCAGTATCTGGGCAGCGATGAGCAAGAGCGCAAGCTCAATCTCGGTCTGTTCAAGGCCTGGGTTGGCGAAGGCGCCTGGACGCTGAAGCGGTCGAGGGAAATCACCACCGAAGAACTCGCCAGGATCAAGGTTCCGTACTAGGGCCTGTTCACACTACGCGTGGCGCCTCCGGTGGTCGGCCCGGCGGCAGCTTACCGGTCGCCCAGCGCACCGCGCCGGACGCCCTGTTCTTGTCGTCGTCCCAAACCCGTGCTAGGTTCCCTTCCCGGGGACAGGCAGAAACATTTGCCACACGGGAGCGACGCCTGTGGATCAGGCCGGGGGCACAGGACAATCAGGGCCAGAACCGCGTCGCGCCATTCGGCCGGCCACCCGCTTGCGTGCCTGCGGGGCTCGCCATAGACCCCATCGAATCCAACGGGCTGCGCACCGCATTTCCACCCCGGCCAAGCACCTGCGTGTAGATCTGCGTGGTCTTCAGGTCCGCGTGGCCGAGTTGTTCCTGCACCGTGCGGATATCCGCCCCTCGCTCCAGCAGATGCGTCGCAAAGCTGTGGCGCAGCGTGTGGCAGGTGGCTCGCTTCTGAATGTGGGCGGCAAGGGCCGCACGGCGCACGGCCCGCTGCATCGTTTTCGAATACAGATGATGACGCCGGACGATGCCACTGCGGGCGTCGCGCGCAAGGTTCTGAGCCGGAAATACGAACTGCCAGCCCCACGAAACACCGGCGCTCGGGTATTTGCGATCCAGCGCATTGGGCAGATATACGCCCGCGACGCCGGCCGATCGGTCCTCATTGACCAGCCGACGGGCTGCCGCGAGCTGTTCGTTCAGGGGCGCGATCAGGCGATCCGCGAGCGTGGTGACACGGTCCTTGCCGCCCTTGCCGTCGCGAACAATGATCGCGCGATGTTCGAAATCGATGTCCTTGACTCGCAGCCTCAGGCATTCCATCAACCGCAGGCCCGAGCCATACATGAGGCTCGCTGCAAGCCGCTGAGCGCCCGAAAGCTGCGCCAGCAGTGCGTTAACCTCCTCGGGGTTGAGCACGACCGGAATCCGCGCGAATTTCGTAGCCCGACTGGCCTGAATGCCCTCGATCGGCCGACCGATGACATGCCGGTACAGGAACACCAGTGCGCACAGGGCCAGGTTCTGGGTGCTCGGGGAAACGTTGCGGCGAACGGCCAGGTCGGTCAAAAAAGCCGTAACCTCCGGCTCGGCCATCTCCCGCGGGTGACGCATGCCGTGAAACCGGATGAAGCGGCGAAACCAATGCAGGTAAGTTTGTTCAGTGCGATAGCTGAACCCGCGAAACCGCGCGGCGGCGCGGACCGAATCCATGAACGGGGAGGCTCCCATGCCAATCTCCTGAGTACTGTATGTATAGACAGTATGTCGGGGTGTCCTTTTTGTCAAGGTGGGTTAGGGAGCAAAGTGTCCATAAGTACGCCAGACGAGGTCGTTGCCGATGGCGCCGCCAGCCGGACTAAAGATTTAAAAACAGTGGGTTATGCGGCATACTTGCAAGGCGGCACCCGCTGCCGCGGAATGCTTATGGACACCCGTGCCCGGAATGCTTATGGACACTTTGTCTTCTAATAACTGTTAGAGCGAAATAGCAATCATGGAAATATGGACGCAGATCAATGAGGCAGCGGATGTTGCCGAAATTGAGAAAAGATATAAGGAATTAGTGGCTAAGAGCGATGAAGAGCTAAACGATTTACCGCCTGAATCAACAGAAGCGATTGTTGGTGACTCTAGAGGCTCAAGGGTTTCGGTATACAAAGTCATGAATAAAGCTGAGGGAATGGATGTAATCTTACAAATGTACATTCCAGGAAGGAACTTTCTTCTTGTCAAAATTGCCAGTGTGGCTGCCGTTGGTTTTCGTGTCCTACCAAATGGCGAGAAGAGCGAACTACCTAAGGATATTCTCTATGAGTATATGTAATGCTCTAACAATTTGTTCAAGTCGTTCGCTTCGCTCACTGGGACGCTCCGCCGCGATGCGGCTCCGCGCCCCTTAACAACGCGTTATACGCAAAGACTTGGAGGAAGTGCTAATGGACAACGTTGGGCGCTCAGTTCTTATTGGTGTCGTGGCATTGAGCATGTGCTCATGTTCGACTTATCGATCAATAGGCGTTTCGGAGGAGAGAAGCAACAGAAACGAACGGGCAATCGAAGCAATAACCAATAATATGTTTGCCCTGGAAAATGAAAAGCTCCGACTTGAAAATAGAATTCTTCAACTCCAAGTAGAAGGAAAGGCAAACACCTCGGAGATGAAAGCAGTAAAACAGCAATACTACAGCCTGACGAAACAACATAAGCTTTTGCAAGAAGAAGTAAGGAGCATCGATACAACCGTAAAGCGTCACGAAAGACAATTGATCGAGCACGATCAAAAGATAAACGATTTAGATAAGCGCCAGACGCGATACGAGAGAATATTGGATTTAAAAAATCAGGAATGGCAATCGATTTCCCAGGAGACAAAGCAAATGATCGACGAATTGAATGCGGATCAGGACAAGAAAGAAAAGGAATAAGACAATGGAAGGGAAATTTAACATCACTGCTGTTCCGATTACCATTGTGTCTTTAGTTTTCGGTTTCATCAATTATCACTTGGAGAACAGAATCTCTGCATTCGAAAACACCGTTGAGCAACACACAATAAACATAAGCGAAGCAATTAGAGAGCAACAACATCTCAAGAATCGAATGGACGGATTTGATATCAAATTCAGAGAAATATACAAAGGAGCCGAATCCTCAGAGTATGAAGAATATCTGGCCATGAAAACGGAGGTAAAAAAAATAAAGCTGATTTTGGCAGATCAATACCAAAAACTTGAGTTGCTAAACAGAACGATAGATCAAATGAGGTCTTTTGATTGAAATTTGTTTATAACAAGCGACCATACAAGGCGGTCAAGTCGCTCGCAAGCTCGCTCGGACGTTCAGCACTCCGCGCCTGCTCGGGCATGGTTTCGCCATTTTTCCCCGAGCAGTCGCTCCATGCTGAACGCCGCTTACCTTGGCATTGAGGCTGTCGGAAAACCCCGGTACTGGTGAAATCGGCCATAAAAATCAGCGATTCGAGGGGCGGGCGGATGGCCAGATACAAGGATTACGACTACGGGCAGATGAAGATGATCCCGGTGTCGTTCGATCAGCAGATTCTCCCGGGTAGTTTCGAGTATTCG